>JAPHTE010000274.1 GCA_026196445.1 Lysobacterales bacterium | reverse complement strand
TGCGCCAATGAAGGCCAGCACCGAGCCGATGGCCGACAGGCCCACACCCGGCCCCACGTAAGCGTGCAACAGGTTGGGCACAGCCACCGCGATGATGCATGAAATCAGCTTGAGATGTTTCATAGGGTAGTGCCTTCACTCGTGCCTATTCGCATTGCCAGTCATCGACTTCGAAAAAGTCTACATCCACACGCTCGGCATAGGCAATTAACGAGGCATAGGTATCGTCGTACGGCTTGATGAAATCCCAGACGATATCGCCGTTCGGCGTGATTTCAAATACCCGGCCCGCACGGCTCTCGACGATCAGGCGGTTGCCGTTGGGTAGTAACTCGTGAGCGCCCAGCAATTCACTGACAAAGGCGGGCTGGTCACCGAGCGGATAGATGATGTGCGTCCTGCCGGTGGCGGGGTCCAATTCAACCAGGTTGCTGCCGGGCTTGCGGTTGAAGTGCAGCCAGTAATTGGCGTTGTTGAAAACAACGATATTGCCCTCGGCGGTGATATCGGGATCGTGCTGGTAAATCCACGGCCCGATGTAATGCCACTTGAGCGCCCCGGTCTCGTCATCGAGGATGACCAGCATCTTCATCTGGCGCAGCGACAGCAACAGGTCGCCAACCCCCACACCATCGATCTTGGCCGCCAGGGCCTCGGTGACAATCTCGATGTCGTTGAGGTGAGTGGGGTCGTCGGGCTTGATGTACATGGTGCTGTCGATGGCCGACTCCAGGCCCGCTTCGTACAGGGCCTGCAACACCGAAAAGCTTTTGATTATTCGTCCGCCCTCGTCGACACGCAGGACCAGGTTTTCATACTGGTAAAGCTGCCCGGGCGGTGCATTCAACAGCTTGTCACGAGTGATGCCGGCAAAAATCAGGTGCTCAGGAACGTCTTGCGCCGGTCGGTGCGCGGGTATCCAGTAGCCACCGCCGTCGATCGGCGTGATCGAGTGGTGGGTCATGTGATCGACCGTCCACTCGACCTTGCCGCATTTATCCAGCTTGGCCGTACCCTTGCCACTGACATTGACCAGCACCGAACCGTCGGGAAACACCACCATGCCCTGGGTGTGGTAGTTGAATTTGGACTTGGGCCGTTGTTTTTCCGGGAGGTGTTCAGGGTTTGGCCAGATCTTGAAAAAATCGACGTCCCAGCGGTGGATTTCCCTGCCCTGCATGTCAATCAGGCGTAATTGCGGGCCACCGGGCATGGTGCCCTGCAGCACGGTGAGCCCGTTGTAAGCCTGCGCCTCGTCATACAGGTAAACGCCATCGCCGCTATAACGGCTTTCTACCAGCAGCACCGGCCGGACCTGGGTCTGTTCCTCGACCACCGTGACGGTCGCCTCGAACGCCTCGTCAATGAACTTGAAAGGCTGCCAGTTTTTTTTTGCGAACCAACCACCGGCGAGGAACACCAAAATAATCAGCACTGACTTGAAAACCAGCAGTGGTACGTCAATCTTGTTTTTCCCGGGTTGGTTCATCTTCCTGCTTTTCTCAGCGCCAATGCTCGGCGTACTCGAATCTGGTTTCCGTTACTGGTTGAGTAACGCTATTAGTTTGTCAACCGGCAACGCCTTGACCGTGCCCCTGTGCCCGTTCACGTCTTCAGCCTGCAACAGTGAATTATAAATCGCTTCTTCCGTCGCTTCCGCAACCGCCTGGAACAGGGGGGAAGCAGCATCGTTGGCCAGTTCGGTTTTTCTTTGCAGGGTCTCGCCGTCGTGGCGCCTGACACTGCTGGCCGTTGAAAACGCGATAACGTAATCGCCGGAACCGTTGGTCATACTGGCACCGGTGCGCGCCAGCCCGGCTATTGCCCGCCTGGCCAGGCGTTGCAGGTTGCGCTCGCTCAACGGCGCATCCGTCGCCACTACGATCATTATTGAACCGTCAGCACTCTCGTCACCCGCCAATTCACTCCGGAGGTAGTGTTGGCCGAGCGCCTCACCCACGCGGACCCCATCAACCGTGAGCACGCCACCGAAATTACTTTGCACCAGTACTCCGACCGTGAAGCCGCCGAGATTACCCGGCAATTTACGGCTGCTGGTACCGATTCCTCCCTTGAAGCCAAATGCCACCGTACCGGCACCCGCGCCAACGGCGCCTTCCTCCACGGCTCCGGGCTTTGCCGACCTGATCGCCTCCATGAAATGCGCCTTGGTCAGCACCCGTGCGCGGATGTCATTGAGATAGCCGTCGTTGGTCTCGCCCACAACGGCATTGACCGAGCCCACCTGTTCATTGCCCGGCTGCTGAAGGGTCCATTCCACCAACGCGGCAACCCCTTCCGCGACATTCAGGGTATTGGTCAGTGCAATGGGTGTTTCGAGTTCACCCAGTTCTTTAACCTGGCTGTAGCCGGTGAGCTTGCCGTAGCCATTGGCAATATGGATCGCGGCCGGAACCTTGTCCTGGCGCAAGTTGCCTTCGGCCGGGATGATGATGGTGACGCCGGTATTGATACGGCTGCCGTCCCGCACCGTTAACTGTCCAACCCTAACACCGCTGACATCCGTGATTGCATTCAGAGCGCCCGGCGCCAGAATTCCCGGCGCGATCCCGATATCACGAGCCCGCGGTTTCTCACCGGCCATGACCGGTGTCGACAGCAATAATGTGGTAAGAAATATAGCAAGTGTATGTTTCATAATGGATGCTCCTCGATCAGTACACATACTGCTGTTCGCCCAAGCCCGGTTCCCGGCCCTTGAGTTCATCCCGGGCGACGGTTGAGTATAAATAAACCAACCAGGCTTTGCCCGTAGTTCCCGGGTGATCCGCGGGAATGGCAAAAACGTGTTTTGACACTGGACTCCTCCCGCAACACCTGGAAAGCTGTGACTGTAACTGCTGCTAGACTTTGCCCGGTCAAGCTCCTATTCTTTTCATGGACATCAAGGATAAAACCATGTTGATAAAAGACATCCTCCGGGAAAAGGGCGAAAAAGTCGTAACGATCGGGACCGGACACACCATCAATGAGGCAATCAGGCGGCTGAACCAGCACCGCATTGGAGCCCTGATGGTCACTGGTCAGGATGACGAAATAGCCGGCATCATCACCGAAAGAGACATACTCACGGTTTGCGGAGAACACTGCAGCCGCGTGGATGAATCACCAGAGACAAGCCAGACGGGCTGTCCGGTATTGGTCAAAGACGCGATGACCAGGGATATCGTCATTGGGGTTCCAGACGATGATCTGAACTACGCCATGGGCATCATGACCAAAAACCGCATCCGGCACCTGCCCGTTATGAAGGACGGCCGGCTGGCCGGCATCATTTCAATTGGCGACCTGGTCAATGCCCACTTCGAGGAGAAAGTACTCGAGAACCGCACGCTCCGAGATTACATCCACGGCTCGGCACAGTAGGTACCCGTTCCGTTTCCGGTTACACTTTCACTGCGCCACCCAGGTGTAGCCCAAGCGGACGACCAACGTGCCAGAATTTCTCCTTACTTCACTCGTATTGTTTTTGGTCGGACTCGTCGCCGGCACCCTGAATGTCATTGGTGGTGGCGGTTCGCTGCTGTCGTTGCCGGTGATGATTTTCCTGGGCTTGCCACCGACGGTTGCCAACGGCACCAACCGCGTGGCGATACTGATCCAGAACATCGGCGCGGCCTGGAGTTTTCAGCGGCGTGGATTGCTATCGAGGGAGTGGTTGCTGATGGCGGTCCCGCCGGCCTTGCTTGGTGCCTTGGCCGGGACAATCGCAGCGGTCAATATTGGTGAGCTCGCATTTCAGAGAATCCTAGCGGTGATCCTGGTGGCGGTCGCCGCCTGGACGCTGTGGCGCCCCGTCAGGCTGCTCGAGGAAGACAGTGCCGTCCTGCCCGTGGGCGTGAAACGGCTGACATACATCGCGGCATTTTTCCTGATCGGTGTTTACGGCGGCTTCATCCAGGCCGGCATCGGGTTTTTAATCCTCGCCGCAACCTCTATAGCCGGCTTCAACCTGATCAGGGGCAACGCACTGAAAGTGACCCTGGTACTGACTTTCACACCGCTGACGCTGGTACTGTTCGCATGGAACGGCAAGGTGGACTGGGCCATGGGTATTGCATTGGCAGCGGGGAATTTTCTCGGTGGCCTGGCTGGTGTTCACCTGCAGATTCTGAAAGGTCACGCATGGGTACGCGGTGTGGTCACGCTGACCATCGTCGTGTTTGCCATCCGCTTGCTGTTCGCCAGTTAGCCGCGAGCCACCCCACCGGCTTACCAGCGCAAGCTTTGAAACGCTTTATTCGGGTTCGATGATAACCGCAGTACCCACCGCCAACAGTTCGGCCGCGCCACCGACGATGACCGAGGTAGTGAAGCGCGTGGCAATGATGGCGTTGGCACCGATGCTTTCGGCTTCGGCCACCATGCGGTCGATGGTGTGCTCGCGGCTTTCGGCCATCAGCTTGGTGTATTCGTGTATTTCACCGCCGACGATATTACGCAACCCCGCCAAGATGTCCCGGCCGACATGCCGGGCCCGCACAGTGTTGCCCCGTACCAGCCCAAGCGTCTTGACGATCCGGTGACCCGCTACATTTTCACTGGTTAT
>JAPHTE010000434.1 GCA_026196445.1 Lysobacterales bacterium | reverse complement strand
GTATTCCAACCTGAGACCTTACACAACAGGGATGTTGTGTAACGGGTCCAGGGATGGACCCGGTAGAGCGAAGCAGGATGCCCGAGCCGAGAGCCTACAGGGCAGGAATTGTTCCCGACAATTCCCTGCATTTCCTCCATCCCTGGAGGTCAGATGTATATACGGCGAGTCGCAGGTGGATATACCTGTGTCGCCGCCTCGGTCCATCCATAGTTCAAATCCCTGTCTCTAGTTGCTGCTATAACCGTCAGTAATTACACAATCCAGGTGTCAATTTCAAAGGTTACAGTGCGGCAAACGCCTCCCGTGTCAGGTTCAGCGGCTCACCGTCCGTGACCACGACGTTATCCTCTACGCGGATGCCGCCAGATGGCGCCAGTGCTTCAACGCGGTCCCAGTTGATGGCAGATGCGTCACCGGTCTCACGCCATTTGCGCAACAGCGGCTCGATGAAATAGAAGCCCGGCTCGATGGTCAGCACGTTGCCGGCTTCGAGCACACGTGTCAGACGCAGGAACGGGTGACCTTCCGGGCGTGGGATCATGGTGCCGTCAGCGTCGGCGATCAGACCGGCCACGTCGTGGGTCTGCAGGCCGAGGAAATGGCCAAGGCCGTGTGGGTAGAAAACCGAGCTGAGACCACTGGCGACGGCTTCTTCAGCCGCTGGCCGAATGATGTCGAAGTCCTTCAGTATCCCTGCAATCTGCAGGTGTGTGTGCAGGTGCAATTCCCGGTAATCCAGACCCGCCACGACCGCCGTGCAGAGCAGTTTTTGCATTTCGTCCATGACCTCGATCATATCGGCAAAATCGCCCGGCTGAGCTGCGTAGCTACGTGTAATATCAGACGCATAACCGTGGGCCGTTGCTCCCGCGTCGATCAGGAAGGAATGAATCTTGCCGGGCAACTGTTGGTCGCGCGCCTGGTAATGCAATACCGAGCTGTGCTCGTTCAACGCAACGATATTGTTGTATGGCAGTTCCGCGTCGACCAGACCTATGGACATGCAGTATCGTTGGTGGATCTCGTATTCGCTCAAACCTTCACGGAATCCCTGTGCTGCCGCCGTGTGGGCTATCGCAGCCAGCCTGGCAGCCTCGGCGATGCAGGCAATCTCGTATGGGGTCTTGCGGGTCCGTTCCAGGTGGATGCGATTAACCAGGCGTTGCGGGTTCAGCCGGGTCTCTGCCACGTGTTCTGCCAGGCAGGGTGCATCACCGATATAGGCTGTACGTTCATTGGTGCCGGCCTGCAGCCAGGCATCGGGGTCATTCGCCATCACCACGTCGAAATGGTCTGCCCACCAGGAATCAGGATCCTCAGGCGGCAGGTACCAGTAGTCGTCCGGCTGGTAATAGAACAGCTTTGGCCGCCGCCCGGGGCGTACCAGCAAGGCGCTGTCGTGGTGACGCAGCAACGGCGCCCACCACAACAAATGCGGATTGCAACGGAATGGATATTCATAGTCGTCCAGGAAACTGGTCTGCATGCTGCCGGCATGAATGAGCGCAGCTTCAAAGCCTTCGGCCTCCAGTGCTGCTTCCCAGCGCCCCTGGATCTCCGCGATATGGGCTGCATAGCCCTCCGTTATGGTCCTCCGTTCACTCATTGCAATTGCCTCTTTGTTTGTCAAACTTGCTAAACTGTCGTCCGCCGAATCACATTCCAGAAAAAAATGACTCAAACCGGACTGCTTCAACTTTACAACACGCTCAAACGCGAAAAACAGGTATTTATACCACAGGACCCGGAGCGCGTAACCCTGTACGCCTGCGGCCCGACCGTTTACAACTACGCGCATATCGGGAACGCCAGGCCAGCGGTTATTTTTGACCTTCTGTACAGGGTGCTGTCGAGCATCTACCCGAAGGTCGTTTACGCACGCAACATTACCGACGTGGATGACAAGATCAACGCCGCAGCCGCCGAGGAGGGTGTGCCGATCGACGTAATTTCGAAACGATACAGCGACGCCTACCACGATGACATGGCCGCGCTTGGTGTCGGTTTGCCGACGGTCGAACCACGTGCGACCGGGCATATTCCGCAGATGATCGACATGATCCAGCGCCTTGTCGATAGCGGCCACGCCTACGTAACCGAGGGGCACGTGCTGTTTTCCGTCGAGTCGTTTGCTGAATACGGTTCGCTGTCGCGCCGGGACGTCAATGAAATGATCGCCGGGGCGCGGGTCGAGGTTTCGGATTTCAAGCACCACCCGGGCGACTTCGTACTGTGGAAACCTTCACAGGACCCCTTACCCGGCTGGGACAGTCCCTGGGGCTGGGGGCGGCCGGGCTGGCATCTCGAATGCTCGGTCATGTCGGAAACGCACCTGGGCGATACCATCGATATCCATGGCGGCGGACAGGACCTGGTATTCCCGCACCATGAAAACGAGATCGCACAGAGCGTTTGTGCCCACGGCGGCCAGACTTTTGCACGCTACTGGATGCACAACGGCTTTGTCACCGTCAACAAGCGCAAGATGTCGAAATCGCTGGGCAATACGCTGGTGGTGCATGAACTGCTCAAGAAACACAAGGGAGAAGTCCTGCGCTACCTGCTGCTGAGCGCGCATTATCGGCAGCCACTGGACTGGTCGGAAGAAGCACTGACCCGGATACAGCGCACCGTTGATCGTATTTACGGTGTATTGCGCGATGCAGATGTCAATTACGGTCCATTCGAGACCGCGGATCAAGTACCGGCGCCATTCATGTCCGCCTTGCTGGATGACCTGAACACACCCGATGCCCTGGCCCAGCTCAACAGTATTGCGCGTCGGCTGGCCAAGGCCGGCAACCGTGAGGAAGCGCAACTCGCCGCAGGTGAACTTCTCGCGGCGGGGGCCCTGATCGGGTTATTCCAACATGACCCGCAGGAGTGGCTGGCCGGTGATACCGAGGGTCTGGATGATGCATTGATCGAGCAGTTGATCGCGGAACGCAATAGCGCGCGTGTGGAAAAAAACTTCAGCCGCGCCGATGAGATCAGGGACCAACTGCAAGCTATGGGCATTACACTGGAAGACGTTGCCGGCGGCACACGCTGGCGCCGTAGCGATTGACACAAAAGAAGGGATAGAGCCATGCACGACCCGCAACAGGCCCAGCAACAGGTTATTGACGATTTCAGCCTGTTCGACAACTGGCTGGACCGCTACCAGTACCTGATCGACCTGGGCAAAACCCTGCCGCCCCTGTCCGAAGGGGAAAAAACCGATGACATACTGCTGCACGGCTGCCAGTCGCGGGTTTGGCTGATCATCGAGGGCAGCGC
>JAPHTE010000178.1 GCA_026196445.1 Lysobacterales bacterium | reverse complement strand
TTGTGAAACTCGGTGTAATCACCCCATTCGGAACCCTTGGCCTCCCACTCCAGTCTCTTCACCAGTTTTTGCAGCTTGCGTACGTTGACCAGGATCAGTTCCCGGTTGAATCCCGCGGATTTCAGGTTGGAACGCACGTTTTCTGAAGATCCGCCGTAGCGGCGGTCCAGCTTCGACTGCAGCCAGACGTGGCTCATCACACCCTTGCGGAAACGGTCGCGGAAACCGAACAGCGCGGCCGCCTGCTGCACGTTGACCCCGTCGATGGAAGCACGCATGAATGGCTGGAAATCACAGCCCTTGTAGGCCTGCAACAACAACGGGAACAGGAACATCTCGCAGAACTGGCGGTAGCCGGACCACGGCTCGCCTTCCTGCAGTGGTTCGAACGAAGGAATATCGATGAAAACCGGGTTTCCACCGACAAACTGGATGTTATACGGTGTCGCATCTTTCAAGGTGAAACCGTTGCTGACGGCGCGTTCGATTACATGCAGTTGCAGGCTCGCCGCCGCCTTCAGCATGCTGAATGTCCATTCGTAGGGATAGGAGATGACGGGTACGGGGTCGTGTTCGAGAAACCCTGCCCACTCAGTCTTGACCTCTTCCGGCAGCGGGTTCTCCGCCGCGGATATCTCGCGAGTGGCGATCACCTTGCCCGCTTCTTCCAGCTTGCTGTAAAAAGGTTTTTGCTGCAGCTGTCTGAAGCTCTCCAGCGCCGATGGGCTCAGGCCGCGGAATACGCGTTGCTGAAAATGGTATACCCGGCCGTCACGATCACGGAACGAGCCGGTGTTGACTACCGCCTGGCTCATGCGTTCAGGCCGATTCGTCTTCCGGATCGGCTTTCTTGGCCATGCCCAGCGCCGCCCTCAGCTTGTGCCAGTACAGCTTGATCGCCACGCCGATGGCCGCGATACCGCCCAGGATGACCTGCAACAGCATACTGCCGGTACCGGGGTCGAGGTAGGCCAGGACATCAGCGGTTGCCAGCATCAATATTACGGTTAAAAAGACTCGCATAATTTCTCTCTTATTGGTTTCAATCAACTTGGGTGGCAACTGTAGATTTTCTGCGCGAGCGGAAAAACGTTTTCAATGACTCGGAGCACTCCCCTGCCAGGCAACCACCTTCCACTGCTGGGGCGTGATTGTGTGCCGGATCGAGCAAAAGGTCAAACTTCCCGCCGGCTGCACCGGTTTTCGGGTCACTGGCGCCATAGACGATCCTCTCCAGCCTGGCGTGGATCATGGCCCCGGCACACATCGGGCACGGCTCCAGTGTCACGTACAGGCTGCAGTTCACCAGCCGGTGGTTGGCGAGCTTTTGGCCCGCCTCTCTCATGGCGATAATTTCCGCGTGCGCCGATGGGTCATCGAGGCCGATATTGCGATTCCAGCCACGCCCGATGACCTGTCCGTCGCGGACTACCACGGCGCCGACCGGGACCTCGCCCTCGGCTTCCGCCCGCCCCGCCAGGCGCAGCGCTTCGCGCATCCAGGCGTGGTCTCGTTGGTCAAACTTGTCAGCTGCGTGGCGCGCCATAGCTCGGTCCTGGCTGGTGAACGCGTATTCTAACGCAAATCCCCTGCCCCTTTGGATGGTGCTTTATATAGAATGTGGCTTTCACCGTTGAAGACTGAGCCCTTGCACCCGAAGTACAAGAAACTGGACCTGCTGTTGCTGCCGTTTGCCACGTGCGGGTTCGCTCTAGCCCAACCGGTTTACACGATGTTGCTGCACACCCCGGTATTTTTACTGGCGCGTCAGAACACCACGCTGGACGTATGGTTGCTGGTATCACTGCTCAGTTTCTTGCTTCCACTGTTGCTTGCACTTCCGGCCTGGTTGATCTCGCATCGTTGGCCGCGTCTCGCATTTACCTGGTGCTGGTTGCTCAGCGCCGTTTTCGCCGCGCTGTTTACCGCACAACTCTTACTGGGAAAACTTACCTGGAACTGGCAGTCATACGTGGCCGTTTCCATCGCCACCGGCGTATTTTTCAGCTGGGTGCTGTTGCGCACCCGCTGGGCCTTGCTGACCCGTGTGCTGGCGGTACCGGCATTGTTATTTCCGCTGTGGTTCCTGTTTTTTTCACCGGTGCTGGACAGCGTGGAAGACTATGCTGCCGCCACGCCCGTCCAGGAAAATTCCGGACAATCATTGCCTGACATCGTTTTTGTCATCTTTGATGAACTACCCGTGGCCACGTTGCTGGATAACAATGGACAAGTTGATGCCAGGCTTTTCCCCGGGTTTGCCAGGTTGCAGGCCATCTCCACCTGGTATGCCAACACCACTTCAGTGTCGGATTCCACCGGCTCCGCGATACCCGCCATTATGACCGGCCAATACCCGGGTGAGCGCGGTGCCGGACTGACCGTGGCCAGGCAGCCGGTCAACCTGTTCACGATCCTGCGTCACTACTATGATTACAACGTGGCCGAGTCGGTCACGCGTTTTTGCCCACGCTCATTGTGCCCGCGTACAGGGCCGGGCGTTTACAGCCGGTTCAAGGCCCTGGTACTGGATCTCAGCGCCATATACCTGCACCGTGTCGTACCCGACAAATGGAAGGACACCCTGCCCGTCGTGACCAATAACTGGAGCGGTTTTTTTGCTTCCCGGCAAAGATTTTTCCCGGACGGATGGGTAAAACACGCCGGTGCGCAAACCGAGATCGACCGGCCCGCGTATTTCAACGCGTTTGTAAATTCCATCCACAAGCATGACAAACCCACCCTGAACTTTCTGCACTTGCTGTTTCCCCACGTGCCAAACGCCTATTTCCCGAACGGCGATAATTACGGCCGGACCTGGATGCGGGGCCAGTACCAGGAAGTCTGGGGTGACGTGGAATGGGGCGTCATCAGCGGCAAGCAAAGGCATTACCTGCAGGTACAGTATGCCGACCGCCTGTTGCACGGCTTGCTCGGGCACCTGGAGAACGAACGGCTGTTGCAGAGCAGCCTGCTGGTCGTGCTCGCAGATCACGGTACCAGCTTTGCGCTCAATGATACCCGCCGGGCGCTGTCGGACATCAACAAGGCGGCCTTGCTGCGGGTGCCTCTGTTTATAAAGTACCCCGGTCAGATGCAGGGGCAACGTATTGATTCACCGGTGATGACCGTCGACATTCTGCCGACGCTACTGGCGACGCTGGGTTTTTCCAGCGACGCGATCAAAACAGACGGCATCGACCTGCATTCCGGGACAATACCGGAACAGCGCACGCGTTTTGCGAACTCCCTGCAACAGCGTGAATTGAAACCCCTGGTCGAGGCCGACCTGGATCTCAGCGAGCTAGTAGCCGAAACCCGTCGCCAGTTGAAACTGGATGTCCCCGGCTCGGAGCTATGGGAAATTGGACCCTATGACCACCTTCGCGGGCAAACGATGGACGTGCTCTGCGACAAGACAGACGCCAGCTTCAGGATCAGCTTCGATGAGTTCAAGCCCCTACCCAACACCGATCCCGCCAAGGCCGTCCAGGCATACGTGGTGGGCACTTTCAGCGGAGATTCGCTAAGTAACGCATCAACGCCGTTCTTGATCACCAGTAACGACCGGATCGTGGCTTCCGGCCATACCTGGACGTGGAACACGAACCCGATATTCTTTGCCCTGGTGGAACCGGAATACGTCAAGCAAACAGGATGGAAGCCGAAAGCCTGGTTAGTTTCAGGGAACCAGTGTTACGGTGATTTAACACAAAACTGAATCGGCGTACACGCAGACAACGGGAGTAACGGCAGTGATCTTTAGCTCAGGAAGGGCCCCCTTCCACGAATGAAGCCGGTTTGCGTCCAGGCACAGGAAAAACCACCAGCCACTGATCCTCGAAAACCGGTGCGGGATACCTGCCCCTCAGGACCGCTTCGCAACCAGCCGTTTCTGCCCCGAAATCCTTTTTACCCTGGTAGGTCACAACACTGAATGGTTTTTGAAAGACCACATAGTCAAAACCACGAGCCAGCAGGTCCTGCTGATCCGCCAGGTAACCTACGTTGCGGAACCTGAAGCCCTGCCCCGCGGGTACTTCGCCAGCACGGTGAGAAACACATAGGCCGGTCAGAATACCCGGCATGACCCGCTGACCGGAAATCTGCTCCCAGCGTACCGCGTCCCAATGGTTTGTTTCAAAGGAAAAAGGCGCCGCCGCGATTTTTACCGTGTCCGCGGGAAGCTCGGCCAGCTGCCGCCAGAACGAACTGACGGGGAAATCCTGCTGGTAGCGGTAAATCAGGTTCTGGTCCAACCGGTAGTCAAAGCGGAACAGCGAATGCAGGGTATTGGAATTTGGTTTTGCCAGCGTTCCCTGCAGCGGCGAATTCACCGCCATCATTATCAGCAAACCCAACGCCAACACCGTGAACGCCTGCGCGCCGTGACCCGCGAACCGCGGTTCCACCCACCCGGCAAGGCGTGATACGCCACTGGCGACCGACAGCAAAAACAACGGTACGGCAGGCAACAGGTAGCGCGCGAACGTCTGTGGATGCTGCACCCAGGCCGGTTGGGTCAATATCACGGCGAGGTAAACCAGGCCCAGGCCTGCCAGCAGCGTACGTGTCATCGGAACATCACGCCACAGCGCGCCGGCCCCCAGCGTAGCCAGCAATACACCGCTGAGCACGACGGCTGGTGACGACGTACCCAGCCAGACGAACAGGACCCCGTAATAGGTCTGAAAGTCCGGTATTCCGGCGCCCAGCTTGACCGTGAGCGCCTGCGGGTGATTCATCAGCGGCGGTAATACCAGCAGCAACAAACCGGTCAGCGTTGCAAGTCCAAGCCAGAAAATTCGACCCACCCGGGGCCAGTCACGCTTGCTCAGGGCTGCCACACCGAAGGTCAGAAACGGTGCCACGACCAGCGGCAGGGTGATCAAATGCAACCAGGCGCAGCTGACAGCACACAGCAGGTATACAAGCGCAGGCTTCCAGGGTTGCTCATCCGCCTCGATAAAGCGTTTGAAAGCCACCAGTGCACACAGGGAAAGCAACAGGGTTAACGCATAGGGCCGCGCCATCCTGCTGTACTGGATGAGTACCGGTGACATTGCCAACAGCG
>JAPHTE010000076.1 GCA_026196445.1 Lysobacterales bacterium | reverse complement strand
TGGCTATGCATTGTTCGGTGCAATGTGCGATGCCGTCAGGAGAGGTGTTGATGTACGGGTCATGGTCGACTATGCGGGTTCGATGAAAGCCACAAGAACGACATTGGCTGCTTTGAAAACCTGTGAAAACCAGGCCGGCTTCATACGTACTGAGGCGGGCGGGATCAGTACCCGGAAAGCCCGTGTGCAGGTCATGATTTTCAATGCGATTTCAAATATTTCGACCAGCCCAAACCGGCGTTCCCACGACAAGATTCTGATCGTAGACGGTGACTTTCATGACAAGGCATTCATGATGACCGGTGGCAGAAACATCTCGCTTGATTATTACGGTCTTTCGGCTGAAGGGGAATTTGACCCCTTCATGTACAGGGATATGGAGATCCTGTTCAAACCGGCGGAAACCGAGAACGACAAAACGATCGGTGAAGTCAGTGCCGGCTATTTCACCCTGCTGTTTTTATTCAAGGGCAATAAGCGGATCATTCCTGTCAACAGTCAGCAGGCACTGGGCATGTATGCCAAGGAACGAGACAAGGCAAAACAAAGCCTGGAAAAGATAAAGCAGTTTGAACTGCTCAAACCTCACCTGGATCACATGGATGACTACATGTCTTCGGGATTTCATTCCTCCGATGTGTTGCTGGCGCATAACCTCGGCAACATCACCAACCAGAAAGTCACTAAAAATGCAGTGGAGAACCTGGAAAAGAACCCGAATTCCATCCTCTACGTGTTGAACAAAATTGGGGAATCGAATGATGGCACCAAAACAACGCGGATCGTGTCCCCCTACCTGTTCCTTGCCCGCTACGAGGACAAGCAGGGAAATGTGATCGTGGACGAAGCGGCGGAAATGAGGAAATGGCTGGATGAACACCCAGGAGCGCAGATCGAGATCATGACCAACTCCGTGCTGACTTCGGATAATTTCCCGGCACAATCCATAATCGACATGGATATGGCGCCCCGTTTGCTTCTGGACCAGGAAACCCGGGACGCCTGGCTGGCGCTGAAAGCCGAGGATGAATTCGCCGGTGAACTGACTTCATCCGCCTCATGGGTAGAACAGGTCAGCCACCCGCAGCTAAAGGTTTATGAAACCGGAAAAATCGATTCCGCCATGTTGGGTGACGGACAGGTGAATTATGGCAAGCTGCATGCCAAGTTTTTCGTGGAAAACGAGATCGGGTTTGTCGGCACGACCAATTTCGACTATCGCTCACGCCTGTACAACAGCGAGATGGGTTATTTTTTCCAGAGCGGACCCCTGGCCGCAGAACTGGACGAGGCATTCGACTACCTGGTTAAGAGATCTTATCGGTGGGGAAGCCCCGAATGGCTGGAATTGCGTCGTAAAACAATCGACGCCAAGGGCATGAAAGGCTGGTCCACCAAGCGTCAAAGAGGTATCTACAAAACTCTTAAAGCTACTGGTTTGCACTGGCTGCTTTAAAGTCTGAAATTGTGAAGGCGGTGTTCTACACTGCCCTTCCTCCTATCGAAGGAGTAGCTCCAGTCATTCCTGGCAGCAGTTTCGCGACTCTCACCACTCGCGGCGGTGGTGGCCAACCTGCCTGATTTTGTATCAATTTCTACAAACTGCGGTATGTTCAGATCTGAAGATATGTTAAAGGCAAGAAATGCCTCGCCGTAGCAGCCATTTGTTTGTCCGGGGCATTTTCGTAATGCGGCACCCGTAAACGTCCCCAGACCATTGTTCGCTCTGAGGAATACAAGACTCACATGCGCTTAAAATTTGTAACCCAGGGAACTGGTGATGCCATAGTCACTCTTGGCGCCATTTGTTGAGATTGGCGCGGTATCATAATTGCCATAGACATTCAGTACCCAGAATAAATCAGCGACAATTTCCAGTCTGAAATTCGTGTTCATAGTGGCCCGCCACCTGCCCCAGTCCGTGATACTCGGAAATACCGTGAAGTCCGTCTTGAACGTGCGTTCAGGTGAGCTGAATTTGAAATATTCATAAGACAGCAATCCCACTCCTTCGAGATTGGTTTCTGCCTCACCGGCGGTGGGAATTTCACGGTTGATATCAAGCCCGAGAGACAGCGTAAACATGTTTCTTTGCGAGCGCACGGGCATCACTCCGTAACCCACGCCAGCCAACGCTCTCAGGTCGATACCCAGTTGATCGTTACTTTCCATGTTGGCGAAATAACTTTTAAATTTCTTACTGGGCTTGAAAATACTGTGCTGGCCGTTCAGCACCGTTCTCTGCGTGTCGCTCACCGTATTCTGAGTGGTGATCTCGGTACTGAAAGATGCCCGGGTGATTGACTCCGACCGTCGGTATACTGAATCCAGCCCCAGGCTATATTTACCGACCTGGCTACCTTTGTCCCAGCTTAACCCCAAGTTGGCGGTGACATCGAGCCTGTCCCAAAAGCTTGCCTTGACCGGGTACATCGCAAACACGTCTTCGATGTTTACATCAGCAGGTCCCAGCGGGGTAGACACCATAAGCATGTCCTCTTTCTCCGATTTACCCAGGGCCCCATAGAATCTCTGCCCGTTGGTCAATTCGATGGCTTGACCCGTTTGGCTGGTGATTTTCAGAATATCTACCCATTCGATAGACACGTTACCCATGTGATCGGTCGAGAATTCGAGCTTTCCGCGAATCAGGGTTTTGATCTCACCGGTTATCCGATCGCCGTTCTTGAGGTATACGATATCGGTCTTTTCAGCCCAGGCAGCCTGGCAGAAAGACACAATCAGCAGGAGTAGTAAAATATGCAAAACCGAACCGGGCTTAAATCTCTTATTCATCCGTCCACTTCCTTTTCAGTCGGCGACTGAGGTCATTGATAGCCAGGCCGACTGCACGTCTTCGGCCTTTCAGGTGAGAGTTTTAATTATCCCCGATCAGAATACAAATATCAGAGACAGAATTAACCGCAAGTGATACAAATAAACAGAAAAAATCGTGGAAGGAAAGCCCACAAAAACCGGAGATGAAAAACCGGAAAAAACCCGGACAACCACCGCACAGAGGAGGAAAAGACCGGACACCCAGCGCTTGGAGGAGTGATCGATGTCCGCCACTTGTTCGACAGAACATCAAGCACTCAGACAATAGTATTAGTCCTGATAATAAAGCCGTGCCACAATTGACACATTACCAATGATTTCACACTAAAACGCTGCAGGGTCATGGATTACAAAAAGATCAAAAGGCTGGACGAAGCAACGGTTGAGGCTTCGAAAAAGATAAGGGTACTAACGGCACGCAGCTATGCCAATGCAGGGCGTATTGGGCGTCAGATTTAGGCCGTCTCGCAGCCATGATGGCCTTCTCAGGGTTTGTATCCAGTATCAAGCTCGACCACATT
>JAPHTE010000408.1 GCA_026196445.1 Lysobacterales bacterium | reverse complement strand
CCTTATCCAGTACGAAAACCTCGGACACCTCGTGAACTTCTATACCTGAGTTCCTGAGCGCCTGTGTTGCAGAACCGGGATCATCAACTACCAGGTGTATGACATCCCGCGTTTTAGTATTGGTAACGCTCAGGCCGTTGATATTGACGCCTGCCGCGCCAAGGGTTTCACCGATCAGCGCCAGGTTTCCGGGATGTTCTTCCAGTTCAATACATAAATCGTACATGGCAAACGACACTCTCCTTCAATTGACGTGCGGTACCCCCCTTTCTTGCGCCCATGCGTTGATCACGTCAACGTGGTGGGTGCGGATGTTTGCAAGTTCCACCTGCCTGTCCGCCCATTCAGCTTTCAGGTTTTCAAGGCGCAACAATGCGCCACCAGTCACCGGTGCGCCAGTGCTGTCAATTACATCCATAAGGTAACGCAGTTGCCCAATCAGCATCGTTTCCCAGGCATCCTCGTCCTCGTAGGTCTGGTGTAAAGGCTGGATCAGCAAGGCGTCCCAGTCGGTCAGTTTCCTGACCGCAGCGGAACCCGTTTCCTGCAAGTTGGCATCATCCGGATATCGTTGCAGAAGTTCGCTTACCTGCCGCTTCATGCGGCGGACATTCGCGAGACTTTCCAGGCTTTCGTTGAGCAATCCCCTCACCTCTTCCAAACGCCCGGCCCAGAACCGAATTTCTTCCTCCGACGCACTGGAGCGCGAATCCTTTTCCAACCGGAAAGAAACTGTGCGCGACAGTTCACCAACGGTGACCGTGGCACTGTAGTCTCCCGGCGCCACGCGCGGCCCATCGTAGCCAGCGAACAAGGTAATGTCCTCTATGCAACGGATCCCCTGGCGTCTCATGTCCCAGGTCCACTTGTTAAGACCTTCCCCGGTTGCCGGATACTCTATCTCGAACGGCAAGCGGGGGTCCATGTTGCCCAGCTTGCAGCGCTCAAAGTCGCCTTCCTTATCTGCATAACTGCGCACGATGGTACCCGCACTATCGAGTATATCGACCTGTAAGCCCGCCTCGGATTCCTCGTCCAGGAAGTAGTAAAGCGTTACTCCGGGTGCCGGGTTGGCGCCCTCGAACCGCGCTGCCTTGCCGCCACCGTGACCCATCTCGGTTGTGGGCGGGGTAAAAACATGCAAACCGCTTTCCGCAAGGTCCGCTTTGAATTGCCGCACGACGTGCAGGTCGTCCAGAACCCAGAAACCACGGCCCTGCGTGGCGGCGACCAGCTTGCCGTCACGCAACGCGAGATCAGTGATCGGCACCGGTGGCAGGTTCAGTTTCAGGGATTGCCAATCGGCTCCATCATTGAAAGAAACGAACATGCCCCTTTCCGTACCCGCATACAACAATCCACGTCTGTCCGGATCCTCTCGTACCACGCGCACGAAAGCATCCTCCGGCAAACCCTCGTCTATGCGTTTCCAGTGCGTGCCGTAGTCCGTGGCTTTATAGATGTAAGGCCTGAAATCACCGAGTTTGTATCCCGTGACGGCAAGGTAAGTGGTGGCTGCATCGTGCGGGCTGATTTCAATGGCGTTGATCATCGCCTCGCCGTCGTGATTCGGCGATACGTTCTGCCAGTCCGCACTTCCCTCGCGCTTGATGTGCACCAGGCCGTCATCGGTGCCGACCCAGACCAGGCCTTTCTCGTGTGGTGATTCAACAATATAGAAAATGGTGTTGTAGAACTCCGCGCCGACGTTCTCGGGTGTCAGCGGACCACCGTTTCGACCCTGTTTTTCCGGGTCATTGCGGGTCAGGTCCGGGCTGAACTCGGTCCAGTTGGCACCGCGATCAGTACTGCGCAGCACCAGTTGGGTGCCATAGTAGATAATTTTCGGGTCATGGGGTGAAACGGCTACCGGGGCATTCCAGTTGGTCCTGTATTTCAAGTCTCGCGCATCCTTGCCATAGACCATCTCCGGGAAAGGGATGATGTAGCGCGTATTTTTGCTCGAATGGTCGTACTCGGTCAGTGTTCCGTTGATCGTGGTTGCATAAATCAGGTTCGGGTCATCGGGGTCGAAAGCGATATG
>JAPHTE010000053.1 GCA_026196445.1 Lysobacterales bacterium | reverse complement strand
GTTGCGTCGACCGAAGAACCACCCGCGCCGAAGGTCACCGACAGGTAGCGCGGGTTCAGGCGTGAGAGTTTTTGCCAGGTTGCTTCCAGGGTCGCGCTTTGCGCGTCGTTACGCGGCGGGAAAAACTCGAACGAAATGGGGACCTTGGATTTAACCATGATTTCAGATCAGCGCCACCACCCCGGTACTCCGGGATGGCCGTTTGCCGATATTTCAATAGCGGTAGTGGTCTGGCTTGTAGGGGCCATCGACTTCCACGCTGATGTATTTTGCCTGCTTTTCGCTAAGCGTCGTCAGCTTGGCGCCGATACGCTCCAGGTGCAGCCGCGCGACCTTCTCGTCGAGGTGCTTGGGCAACACGTAAACTTCGTGCTGGTAGCGGTCCGGGTGCTGCCACAATTCGATCTGCGCCAGTACCTGGTTGGTGAAGGAGTTCGACATCACGAAACTCGGGTGGCCGGTGGCGCAACCCAGGTTAACCAGCCGGCCCTTGGCCAGCAGGATGATGCGCTTGCCGTCCGGAAAGATCACGTGATCGACCTGTGGCTTGATATTCTCCCAAACGTAGCCCGACAGGCTGGCCACATCGATCTCGTTGTCGAAATGGCCGATATTGCAAACGATGGCCTGGTCTTTCATGGCGGCCATATGCTCGTGGGTCAGGACGTGGTAGTTGCCGGTGGCGGTGACGAAGATATCCGCTTTCGCGGCTGCCTCGTCCATGGTCACGACCCGGTAGCCCTCCATCGAGGCCTGCAGGGCGCAGATCGGGTCGATCTCGGTCACCAGCACGGTGGCGCCAAGGCCACGCAGTGATTGAGCACAACCCTTACCGACATCACCATAACCCGCCACGACCGCGGTCTTGCCGGCGATCATGACGTCGGTGGCCCGCTTGATACCGTCCACCAGCGATTCGCGGCAACCGTAGAGGTTGTCGAACTTTGACTTGGTGACCGAATCGTTTACGTTGATGGCTGGGAACGGCAAGGTGCCTTCCTTGGCCATCTCGTACAAGCGCTTGACGCCGGTCGTGGTTTCCTCGGTGACACCCTGGATTTTTGACAAGGCCTTGGTATACCAACCCGGTCGCGTGTCCAGGCGTTTCTTGATCGCGCCGAACAGGGCAACCTGCTCCTCGGATTCCGGCATATCCAGGATCGATGCATCCTTCTCGGCCTGCGCACCCAGGTAAAGCAACAATGTCGCGTCACCACCGTCGTCCAGGATCATGTTGGCAAAATTCTCATCGCCTTCACCGTCGCCCCATTCAAAAATACGGTGGGTGAATTCCCAGTACTCATCCAGGCTCTCACCCTTGAACGCGAACACCGGTGTACCGCCGGCTGCGATCGCGGCCGCGGCGTGGTCCTGGGTCGAGTAAATATTGCACGATGCCCAGCGCACCTCCGCGCCCAGCGCCTTCAATGACTCGATCAATACCGCGGTCTGGATGGTCATGTGCAAACTGCCTGCGATACGCGCACCTTTCAACGGCTGATCTTCACCCATCTCCTCGCGCACCGACATCAGTCCGGGCATCTCGGTCTCGGCGATGGCAATTTCCCGGCGGCCGAATTCCGCCTGCTCGATATCGGCAACGTAGTAGTCCTGCCGGCCTATTTCTTCAATTACTGCATTCATTTCATTTATTCCTTTGTTTACAGGCCGGCTGCTGCTCGCAGTGCCTCGACCCGGTCGGTGTCCTCCCAACGCACGCCGAGGTCCTCGCGGCCCATGTGGCCATACTTGGCCAGTGGCAGGTACATTGGCTTGATCAATTCCAGTTCCTTGATGATGAAGTACGGGCGCAGATCGAACTCTTCTGTCACGATACGTTCGATAACTTCGACCGGAACGTTCTCGGAACCAAATGTATCTACCGTGACCGAAGTCGGCTCAGCCACGCCAATCGCGTAGGAAACCTGGATTTCCACACGGTCCGCCAATCCCGCTGCCACCAGGTTCTTGGCCACGTAGCGCGCGGCGTAGGCCGCGGAGCGGTCCACCTTGGATGGATCCTTGCCGGAGAAGGCGCCACCACCGTGCCGGGCTACACCGCCGTAGGTGTCGACGATGATTTTGCGGCCGGTGACGCCACAATCGCCCACCGGGCCACCGATGTGGAACGCACCGGTCGGATTGATGTGATACCTGGTATTCCCGTCCAGCCACTGGGCGGGCAGCACCGGCTTGATAATTTCCTCCATGACCAGTTCGTGCAACTGGGCCTGGGTGGAGTCAACGTTGTGCTGAGTGGACAGCACCACGGCTGCGATTCCGGTCGGCTTGCCATCCGTGTAGTTGAATGTAACCTGGCTCTTGGCATCCGGGCGCAGGTGGAACCTGCCGTCGTCGGTGGTGCGGCGCACCAGGCTCTGACGTTTGACCAGTTCGTGGGCATAGTAGATCGGGGCGGGCATCAGGACATCGGTCTCGTTGGTCGCGTAACCGAACATTAAGCCCTGGTCACCAGCACCCTGCTCTTCGGGTCGCTTACGCGAAACACCCTGGTCAATATTGGACGACTGCTTGCCGATTATATTCATCACCGCGCAGGTGTGACCGTCGAAACCGACTTCCGAGGAATCATATCCGATGTCCACGATGACCTTGCGGATGATCTCTTCCAGATCCACCCAGGCTTTAGTGTTTATCTCACCGCCGACGATGGCAACACCCGTCTTGATGAAGGTCTCACAGGCCACGTGGGCGTCCTTGTCTTCCTTGATAATGGCGTCCAGCACCGCATCGGAAATCTGGTCGGCGACCTTGTCCGGATGGCCTTCAGAGACGGATTCGGATGTAAACAGGTAGTTTTTCATAATTCCCAAACTCCATAATATATCTTTCTATTCGGATTAAGAGATATATTTTAAAGCAAATGTTTGAATAATGCATCTTCGAATACACAAAAATGACAGGTGTGATTTTCAGTCGTCACTGTGACAGGTCAACTGATCTGCCCGATTTTACATTGAGAACAGGACACGGTTCGGTGCATAATACGCCGGTACCTTCACGGGTCTGACAGGTCTGGCAGGCCTAACCCACCGGGAGACAAAGAAATGACAGAAACGCTTGTCATGAACGACTCAATGATGATTTCCGGAATCATCCTAGCCATTACATTCATCGGAATTTTCACGGAAACACTGCACGGCTTTCATCGCGCCAAGTTCGCCATGATGGGCGCGATCATGATGATCGTGGCTGGCCAGTATTACGGTTTCTACGATTCCGAGCTGGCTGTGCTGGCGATCGACTGGAACGTCGTCTTCCTGCTCGGCTGCATGATGGCCATTGTTTCCATCATGATCCCGACCGGTGGCTTCGAGGCAATGGCCAATTACATGGCCAGGATCAGTAAGGGCAGGCAGTTCATGCTGCTGGCCCTGCTCGGCACAGGTGTCACCGTGCTGTCCCTGTTGCTGGACAATGTTACCACGGTGGTCATTTTTGGCCCGCTGATCATCCTGATCGCACGCGCCATGAAGGTCACGCCGATTCCATTTTTATTGGCCGCCGCCCTGTTGTCTGACACCGGTGGTGTCGCGACGCTGGTCGGCGACCCGCCAAACCTGATGATCGGCTCAGCCAAGGGTATCGACTTCAATACCTTCGCCTACCATATGGGTGGTATGACGTTCGCCGCGTGGATCACCGTGCTGCTCGTGTTGCGTATATTGTTCCGCAAGGAAATGGCCGTCGAGCCCGAAGGCCATTACCAGGACAAAGACGAATTCCAGGACCGCAAACTGTGGAACCAGTCCTTGATAGTGCTCGGCCTGATGGTGGTGATGTTCATGATTCACCATTCCATCGGCTGGGAACCCTGGATGGTTTCAGCCGCAGGCCTGACGCTGCTGGTATTCATCGCCCGCAAGGTTGAAATGGACCACGCCATGGAAGATGTCGAGATTCCCTTGCTGATCTTTTTCATCTCCCTGTTCATCGTGGTCGGCGGTGTCGAACACAGCGGTTTCCTGCGTTACCTGGGGCAGTTCATCGTACCCTTCGTGCAAAAGGACCTATTGGTTGCGACGCTGGTATTGATGTGGGTAGCGGCGCTCCTGTCGGCTGCGATCGACAACATCCCTTTTACCGCGGCCATGATCCCGATCCTGCTCGGCATGGAAGCACAAGGTATCCACGTGACACCGTTATGGTGGGCGCTGGCTGCCGGTGTCGGCATGGGCGGCAATGGCACCCATATCGGCTCTACCGCCAACGTTTACATCGTGACGATTTCTGAGCGCCTTGCCAAACGCGAGAACGACCCGTCACTCGCCATTACGCCATGGGTCTGGTTCCGCTACGGTACACCGGCCATGCTCGCCACGCTAATCGTTTGCAGCCTGATTTTTCTGCTGTTCTTCGATTTCTACAATGCGGCAGAAATCGGCAGCCATGCAGCCAGCGCGGCACCTGTTCACTAGCATCTTGGATAACGACTTAAAAGGCCCGGTTCTGCCGGGCTTTTTTGACTTCGGAAATAGTGCAAAAAAACGATAAAACAAATCCATCCCGGCACCGCCCCGTCCGCAGCTTCGTGCTGCGCAAGGGCCGCCTGACCAGCGCCCAGCAACACGCGCTGGATGAGTTGTGGCCGCACTACGGTATCGACAAAGGCGACGGCGTGCTGGACTTCGCCGGGCACTTCGGGCGAACCGCAGAGCTTGTCCTGGATATCGGTTTTGGCAACGGCGAATCCACCTGGCAGATGGCACAAGCCGAGCCCGATATAAACTTTGTCGGTATCGAAGTTCACCCGCCAGGGGTAGGCCAGCTGCTGATGGCGCTCGATAAATACGCCATCGAAAACGTGCGCGTCGTGCGCGATGACGTCGTCGATTTCCTGCGGCAACGGGTCGCTCCCGGCAGCATAAAGGGTGTGCGTATTTACTTTCCCGACCCGTGGCCAAAGAAACGTCATCACAAGCGGCGCATCATCCAGCCTGATTTCGTGGCCGAACTGGCCCGCTGCATGGCGAGCGGCGGTCTGCTGCACCTGGCGACCGACTGGCAAAATTACGCCGAGCACATGCTCGAAGTGATGGCCGGCAGCCCGGACTTTGTTAACCTGTCGGGCAACGCCGATTACGTCGAACGACCACGCTGGCGGCCACACACCAAGTACGAAAAGCGTGGTGAACGCCTGGGCCATGTGGTGCGGGACATGTTGTACCGGCGAAAGTGATGAAGTAACGCATTGCTGCTCACATCGCTGTAGAATCACTTGTTATCAAAAGCCATAACTTCTCGAACACCTTGACTACTTTACCCAGACACACGCCATGGAAGCAGGCTTAACACTCACAGGCGACATGTTGCTGGTGCTGGTCGTGCTGGCCGTCACCATTACCCTGTTCGTCCTGGAGGTCGTACGGGTCGACGTGGTGGCGCTGACGGTCATGGTATTGCTGGGCCTGCTCGGGCTGGTGCCATCTGACCAACTGTTCAACGGCTTTGCATCCAATGCCGTGATTTCCATCATCGCGGTCATGATACTGGGTGCGGGACTGGACCGGACCGGTGTCATGACGGTCATTGCCGCGTTTATCCTGCGTATCGGCGGTAAGACAGTGAACAAGGTCATCCCGCTGATTTCAGGCACCGTCGGTGTCATTTCCAGCCTGATGCAAAACGTCGGCGCCACGGCCCTGTTCCTGCCCGTCGTATCACGCATTTCGGTCCGCACCGAGATCCCGCTTTCACGTTTGCTGATGCCAATGGGATTCTGCGCCATCATGGGCGGCACCATGACGATGGTCGGTTCTTCACCACTGATCCTGTTGAATGACCTGATATCGGCCTCCAACGCCTCGTTACCACCGGGCGCCGAAACCCTGGGGCAATTCGAACTGTTCGACGTGGCACCGGTAGGCCTCTCATTGCTGCTGACGGGTATCGTGTATTTTCTGATCCTTGGTAAGTGGTTGTTACCGGAAAACCGGATAGAACCCACGGCGGCGCCGGCCCGCACCAAGACCTATTTTGCCGATACATACGGTATCGAGGGCGACGTCTACGAACTGCTGGTCACGGTCGACAGCCCACTGGTCGGTATGCAGGTCGGTGATGCCGAAAAACTGGACGGCACACCACGGCTGCTGGCCATCCGTAACACGGACGAACCACGCATGGCGCCGCCGGCGGACGAGATGATCTGGGTCGGCACCATCCTCGGTGTCATGGGCAGCCGCGAAGTGGTCGGGCGCTTCGCGCTGGATAACCACTGCCGCCTGCAACCACGCGTCAAGACCTTCGGCGGCCTGTTCAACCCCAGCCGCGCAGGCATCTCGGAGGTCGTCGTCCCGCCCGGTTCCAAGATGATCGGCCAGTCCATCGGTGAAGCACGTTTACGCAAGCGTTACGGCATCAGCGTGCTGGCGGTCAACCGGCGTGGCAGTATCATCTCCGAAAACCTGCGTGAACACGTGCTGGAGGCCGGCGACTGCCTGGTCAGCCACAGCACCTGGCGGGACCTTTCCGAACTGCACAAGGACCGCACTTTCATCGTGGCCACGGACATCCCCAAGGAGGAGCAGCGCCCGCAGAAAGTCGGCCACGCGCTGGCCTTTTTCGTGCTCTCGATCAGTATGATCATCTTCACCGATTTCAGGCTGTCCATCGCGTTACTGGTTGGTGCGCTGGGCATGATACTGACCAACGTGATCAGTATCGATGAAGCCTACAACTCGGTCAGCTGGAAAACCGTGTTCCTGGTCGCCAGCCTGATCCCCATCGGCATGGCCATGGAATTGACCGGTACTGCCGCATGGATCGCCCAACAGGCCATGGTGCTGCTGGGTGATTTTCCGGATATCGCGGTACAGATCGTCATCGCGGTGCTGGCCACCGCATTCAGCCTGGTCATGTCGAACGTGGGCGCCACCACCATCCTGGTGCCCATCGCCATCAGCATCGCCCTGACCACTGGCGCCAACCCGACCATGTACGCCCTGATCGTCGCCCTGTCGACTTCCAACGCCTTTATACTGCCGACCCACCAGGTCAATGCCCTGATCATCGGCCCGGGTGGTTACCGCGTGGCGGACTTCATCCGTGTCGGCAGCGCCATGTCCGTGATTTTCCTGGTCGTCATGCTGACCGTGGTCAACCTGATCTTCTGAGGCAAACAATATGGCATATTACCTTCATCCACCGCCCCAGGGCCCACTGGCCAGGATCGTCGCCGGCATCATAGCTGCGTTCGCACTCATCGGCACCATCATGCTCGGCATGGTCGCCTTCCTGGTCATCGCCGGTTTTGTGCTGGTAACCGGTGTTGTCATCTGGTTGCGTATTGCCTGGATCAAGAGACGTCTCAGAAAGGAGGGCGTCGATTTACACGAAGGAGCCGCCGGGCCACGGGACTCCGGCCATATAATCGACGCCGAGTACACCGTCGTAGAACCCTCCGATGAACCATCTGATCACCGGAATGAAAATCAATGTTGAAAAACTCCTATCTCCGACTAGACTTAGAATATTGGTTCCCAAACGGTTTTAAGCATGTCAAAAGTTTCTGAGATTCTGGACAACAAGGGTGCGATGGTTCTTTCCGTCGACATCAATGAGTCCGTACTGGACGCCATCAACCTGATGGCGCAGGTCAATATCGGCGCAGTGCTGGTACAGGAAGGCGATACGATCGCCGGTATATTTACCGAGCGCGACTACCTGCAAAAGATTGCCCTGAAAGACCTGTCTTCAAAAGAAACCAGGGTAGGTGACGTGATGACAACCCCCGTCGTCTCCGCCGACCCGACCGATTCCATACAGCAATGCATGGAAACCATGACAACGTGCCGTTGTCGCCACCTGCCAGTTGTACACGACGGGAATCTGCTCGGTATCGTTTCGATCGGTGACCTCGTCAAGAGAATGCTCGATGAAAAAGAAGCCGAAGTCGAGCACCTGAGCCAGTATATTACCGGTACTTACTGAACCGGATACTGGCCCGGGTGTTTACCCGGCTATCGCTCTTCCTGTTCCTGCTTGGCCTGGTCCTGGGCAGCCCGTAGCGCCTCATCAATCTCGGTTTTCACGTTGGTACTCAGGCCGGATGTAAAGTACTGCTGCTTCAGCGTTTCTTCGAGCTTTGCAAAAATCGTGTCAATCGTGGTGGCCGCCTGGGCATCATCAGCCGCCTCGTGGCTGCCGAACAGGTTGATCCATTTCTCGGATGCACGACCCAACTCGATGGTCTGCTCAAATTCCCTTTCCGGCTCGTCACCGCCACGTAGCAGACCAACCAGCGTAGCGATCAGTGATACCGGCAACAGAACCAGGTCGCGAAAACCATCAGCCATAAGCTTCAACTGGAATACGACACTGTTGCGCACCAGTGCACCGCGTTTCGATGTTTTTCCTTCGTTCATAGCCCGCTCCTGTTTATTGCATGTTAGCCTACGGCAATGGAACTGTCACAGGGGTTTCCACCGGTATCAAAGCCGGACGCGCGCGTGCTGATACTGGGCTCGATGCCCGGTAAGGCTTCGCTCGAGGCTACCGAGTACTATGCTTTTCCACGCAATGCCTTCTGGCATATCATGGGTGAGTTGTTCGGCGCCGGCCCGGAACTCGATTACCGTTCACGCCTGCGAAAACTCACCTCCCGCCAGGTCGCCTTGTGGGACGTCATCGGCAAGTGCCACCGGCGCGGGTCCCTGGACTCAGCCATCATCGACGACGGTCTCAAGACCAATGAATTTGCGGTTTTTTTTAAACAACACCCGCACATCAGCCACGTGTTTTTCAACGGCCAGACGGCCAACCGCCTGTTCACAAAAAATGTGCGGCCGGGATTGGCGGGGAATCTTGTGTACCATACACTGCCGTCGACCAGCCCGGCCCACGCAACGAAAAGCTTCGCGGAAAAGCTCGAGGCCTGGTCGGTGATCAAGGACTACCTCTTGCGGTAATCCAGCCAGCATTCGATACCCGCAGCATTGAGCCTGATATCCGCCTGCAGCAAATCCCGGCACTGCTCTTCCGGCAAACTGACCCCGTGTGCTTTGAGCCTTGCCAGCGACCACTCGGTTATCGCGGCCGCGATTTTCTCACCACGTGCATCATCACCGTCAAACTGTTCCCCGAAACCTGCCAATGCATCGATACCATCGATCATGTCACCAGCGAGTTTCTGCACGTTTTCTACCCGGCCGAAGTGGGTCAAGTACATGTAGTCCGGTTGGACCTTGAGCAGCCTGCGGATCGATTCCTTCAGCGCATCGGGGTCAAATTGCACCGGGGTCGTGGTGGGGATCATGAAGGCACCCTGATCCGTATCGAATTCACGGTAGGACAGACCAAAGGTATCACCGCTGAACCAGCCGTTGGTGAGAGAGTCGTGTACGCAGAAATGGTGCCTCGCGTGGCCCGGTGTATCAATGAAACGCAAGCTTCGGCCCGACAATTCAACCATCTCTTCGTCCTGCATCACGCGGGTGCGCTCTTCTGGCACCGGCACCAGGCGACCGTAT
>JAPHTE010000397.1 GCA_026196445.1 Lysobacterales bacterium | reverse complement strand
GGACGTATATACGGCGTGTCTCAAGTGGATATACCTGTGTCACCTCCCGCAATCGCGGCGAGACGCCACTCCCACAGAAATCGATCCCACAGTTATGATCGCTCGCGACCGGCGGAGCTGGTCCCTCCCACATATCGGGTTCAGTGAAAACCGGAATCGCGGCCAGGGGCCGCTCCTACAAAGTGGGTAGCTCCCCTTAGTCTTCGCGCTCGTCAGCGGCCGTCGGCGTGTATTCGTGGATGCCCTTCAGGCTGTTGTAGATGAAGGTCACGAACTGGTGAGGCTTGATCCAGATTTCGCCCAGCGTGGCGTCCCATTCAGCAGTCGGTTTGGCCTCGATGGTTTGCTCGAGGTCCATGCCCTGGTCAATCAGCGCCTGGACGTTATCACGGGCCTCGACCAGGAAATCCCGGTAGTCCTTCAGGTCCTGTGTAGTGGCCAGCGGCCCGTGGCCGGGGATGATATGCGTTGACTCGTTGGCCAATGACAGGGCCAGGTCTGCCGCGTCTATCATGCCCTGGATCGCACCGCCGGCATCCAGGTCGACATACGGGTACAGGCCGTTGAAATACATGTCACCCATGTGGATCACGTTGCTGGCCGGGAAGTGGATGATGCTGTCGCCGTCGGTGTGCCCGTGGGCGACATGGTAGGCAGTGGCGCTTTCACCGTTCAGATGCAGGGTCACGCGGTCGTTGAAGGTCAGCACCGGTAGTGCGGCCTTTGCGTAGGGCGGGGTGGTTTCATTCAGGAAAATACTGACCTGCTCCGTGGTCATGCGCTTGCGTATATTGTCGTGTGCGATGATGACCGCACCGGCGCCACCGACGGTCTCGTTGCCACCGACATGATCGTAGTGATAGTGCGTATTGATGACAAAACGAATCGGTTCGTCACTGATTTCGCGGATGGCCTTGAGCAACTGTTCGGTGATGGGCTGGATCTGGTCATCGATGATGTAAAGACCGTCTTCACCGGTGGAAATGCCTATGTTACCGCCACGCCCCCTGAGCATGTAAATCGTGTCGGACAGCTGGAACCTGGTGAATTCAACCTCGTTGTCCTGGGCCGTCGCGGTGGTGGCCGAGGCGAGTAGAAGTGCGACTGACAGCAAAAATCTCATGTAGTTACCCGTAAATCAGAAACTCCTTAGGGTATACGCTGATCGAGGTGCAGTGCAATTGGCTCGACCGCTTTTGTATCCAGCGTGGCCCTGTTGGCCTGGATGTCACCGGTCGTCGGAACCACGTTGCCGGCCAGGGAGATACGGGCACTGATATCGAGCTGCTCAAAATCCTTCAATGAAACGCCGGGTTGTAACAGGTCGGCGTCGGTAAAGTTCAGCTTCATCGGGAAACCGCTTGCGGCCAGGCGTTTGACCGCCAATGGCATTCCGGCGCCGCCAGCCGGGTGTACGAAGACGAATAAAGTTGCGCTGCCAGTGAAGGCGCCGGCCAGATCATCAGCAACCGTGACGGTGACAGGGATACCGGATTCCACGACCGGAGCCGTTTCAGCGGGGGCAGTTTCCCCGGCCTCGCTTGGTGTTGCAGCCGGCGGCATCGCGGCGCCGTTCATTGCGCCCTGGATCATCGCGATTTGCTCGGACACCCTCTGTGCGGGACCTGATCCCGGCTCCAACAACGCCAGAAGTGTCTGCCAGTGCTTGACTGCTGTAGCAGCGTCACCTTCCTCGGCCGCGGCCAATCCGAGCAGCCACAGGCCCTTCTGTTGTTGCGGGTCGATGGCGAGCGCTGCTTCCAGCAGTTGCTTGATATCCGCAGTGATCTCAGGTGTGCCGGAGGCAAACAGCTGTGCTTCGGCCAGTTCGACCATGATCAACGGGGTTTCTGGCACCATGCGGTTGGCCCTTTCGAGCGCTTCCTGTGCTTCGGCGTAACGCTGTTGTGTTTTCAGGGTGCGTCCGAGGATCAGCCATCCATCCGGGTTGTTAGGGTTCTCTGCCAGGCGCTTATTCAGTTGCGCCAGCATCATGTCCATGTTGTCTTCGCCGGACATGTGCGCCTGCTGTGCGGTCTGCTGCGGGCTTGCAACCGGCATGTTGATGGCTTCCGGGGTGCCGATCACCTGGTACAGGCCCAGGCCCGCCACCGGAACTGCCAACAGGATAAGGACACCGGTGATGCGGTCTTTTGCACTGCCGGCTAACAACGGCCAGCAAAATGCGGCGGCGGAGATTACGAGCAGTACTACTGCGATTATCCAGAAATTCATTCGGGTATTCTCATGTTTGCATGACTGGTTCAGTCGGTCGTATCAGTCTGGTCCTGGTTCGCGAGCATTTCGCTGCGCTTGCCGATGCTGGCGCGCAGGATCCAGGCGCCGATCAGCAGCAGAATCAACGGTGCAATCCACAACAGGTAGGTATTGGTCTGCACTGGCGGACGGTAGAGTACAAAATCGCCATAGCGGTCGACCAGGAACTGCTTGATCTCGTCGTCGTTTCTGCCGGAGAGCAACAATTCGTGAACCTCGCGGCGCAGGTCATGGGCGAGCTGTGCGTCCGAATCGGCCAGGTTCTGATTCTGACAAACGAGGCAGCGCAACTCCTTGGTAAGCTTGTCAAAGCGGTCCTGTTGTGCCTGGTTTTCAAATACCAGCGGTTCCTGTTGTGCCATAACCGACAAAGACACTGCAATCGCTAAAAACGCGGTAACGATAGATTTCAGTTTCATTAACTTTCAGACTCCATGCTCTCGACGCGTGGCAGAATTTCTTTTTCGACGACATCCCAGGTGAGTTGTCCCAGGTGTTTGAAGACAATGGTGCCGGACGGGTCGACCAGGAATGTCTCCGGCGCAGCATAGACGCCAAAATCAATGCTGACCCGGCCATCATGATCGACCAGGCTGACATTATAGGGGTCGCCCCATCGATTCAGCCAGGCGACGGCGTTGGGTTCTTCATCGCGGAAGTTCATGCCCACGATGTAAAGGGCGTTGAGCTTTGCCAGTTGGTTAACGACCGGGTGCTCGGCCCGGCAGGTGGGACACCAGCTGCCCCAGAAATTGACCAGGTAGGGTTTACCCAGCAATGATTCCTGGGTCATCCGTTGCCCGGGCTGCGCCAGTACCGGCAAATCGAATTCGGGTACCGGCTTGTTGATCAGCGGTGACGGGATATTGGTTTTCTTGTCGGAGATCTTCAAGCCCACGACGAGTAGTGCCACCAGTGCGAAGAACGCCACCAGCGGCAGGATTCGGCTGTTCACGCTCTTGCCCCCTCGCTTGCAGTTGCTGCGGGTTCGTTGGCCTTGATCTTGCGCCGGTAACGCTTGTTGGCGGAACCGATCAGGCCGCCGGTCAGCATGAATATCGCGCCCAGCCATATCCAGCGGATGAAAGGCTTGTGATAAATACGCACCGCCCAGGCCTGGCCGTTGGCGTCCAATGGCTCACCGAGGGAAACGTACAGGTCACGCGTGAAACCGGGGTCGATGGCCGCTTCGGTCATCGTGCTGCCACCGGCCGTGTACTGGCGTTTTTGCGAGTACAGACGCGTGACTTCGCGGTTATCCTTGAAGACGATGAATTCACCTTCGTCAGCCGTGTAGTTTGGCCCCCGGACAACCCGGGTGCCGTTGAACTGGAAGTCATAACCAGCCATTTCATACTGATCGCCCGCCTCCATGCGCAGGTGTTTCTCGCTGCTCAGGGTGCCGGTCAGGCTGACACCGATCAGGAACACGCCGAGACCGAGGTGTCCCAGTGTCATGGCGACCACGCTGCCGGGCAACCTGAATTTGTGGTTCTTGGTGGTGATCTTCACGAAGTAAAACAGGCTGCCGAGTATGACCCATATACCGCCGGTTACACCGGCTGCCGCGGCCAGGCCGATTTCCCGGTACAGGATCCAGCTGACCACGCCCAGCGCCAGCGATAACAGGAACGCCCAACGCAGGTTTTTAACCAGCCGGCCAGCACCATCCTGTTGCCAGCGGATGTAAATTCCAACCGGCAGGGTCAGCACCAAAGGCACCAGCAAGATGGAAAACAGCAGGCCGAAATAGGGAGGGCCTACCGAGATCTTGCCCGCGCCCAGTGCATCGATCAGCAGCGGGTACAGTGTGCCGGTCAATACCATCGCTGCCATGACCGTCAGAACCAGGTTGTTTACCAGCAACAGGGTTTCACGGGAAAGCCCCGCAAATCCGCCACCCTGGATCATCTTGGGCGCCCGCACCGCGTACAGCGTCAGTGAGCCGCCGACCACCACGGCCAGGTACGCCAGGATGAAAATACCGCGGGTCGGGTCAGAGGCGAAAGCGTGCACCGAGGTCAGTACACCGGAACGCACCAGGAAGGTGCCCAGCAGGCTCAGCGAGAACGCCGAGATGGCCAGCAACAGGGTCCAGTTGCCAAAGGCTCCGCGTTTCTCGGTTACGGCCTGGGAGTGCAGCAGGGCAGTGCCCACCAGCCATGGCATGAAAGAGGCGTTTTCAACCGGGTCCCAGAACCACCAGCCACCCCAGCCGAGTTCGTAATAGGCCCACCAGCTACCCAGCGCGATACCGGCGGTCAAAAAGGCCCAGGCCACCAGTGTCCAGGGCCGCGACCAGCGCACCCAGTCGCGGTTGATTTCGCCACCGAGCAACGCCGCGACGGCAAACGCAAAGGCCACTGAGAAGCCTACGTATCCCATGTACAGCATCGGCGGATGGATAATCAAACCGAAATCCTGCAACAACGGGTTCAGGTCTACCCCTTCGACGGCCGACGGTATCAGGCGTCCGAAGGGATTAGAAGTTAGAATGATGAACAGCAGGAAGCCGACTGAAACCCAGCCCAGTATCGCCAGCACCCTGGCCTTGAATACTTCGGGCAGCCGTTTGCTGAAAATGACGACGGCGGCGGTCCACAGCGACAGTATCAGTTCCCACAGCAGCAACGAGCCCTCGTGGGCGCTCCACACGGCCGAGTAGCGGTAATGCATGGGCAGCAGGGAGTTGCTGTGTCTCGCCACGTACTCGACCGAGAAATCCTGGACCACGAAGGCCGAGGTCAGGATGCCAAAGCCGATGATCAGCAACAAGGCCTGGATCATGGCCGCGCTGGACGCCATGGCGATCATGCGCTTGTTACCGGTGTAGCTTCCGATCAGCGGGAAAATGCCCAGGCTGAGGCCTGTCAGCAGGGCTGCGAGCAGGGAAATCTGGCCGAGTTCGACTGTCATTGTTCCGCCTCCACGTGTCCGGCTTTTTCAAGTGCATCCGCCACCTCGGGTGGCATGTAGTTTTCATCGTGCTTGGCCAGTACTTCGGCCGCCTGGAAGTGTCCCGCGGGCATCATTTCGCCGATCGCGATGACGCCCTGGCCTTCGCGAAACAGGTCGGGCAGGATACCGTCAAAGTGAACCTCGACCGAAGCAGCGCCATCGGTGACGGTGAACGCAACCGCGAGGCTGTCGGGGGCCCGCTTGACGGTGCCGGGGGCGACCAGACCGCCCAGCCTGATGCGTTTGCCTGGTGTCATGGCCTGTTCCTGCACATCTGTCGGACTCCAGAAGTACAACATGTTTTCGTTCAGGGCCTTCGTGGCAACTACGGCGGCCGCACCGACACCGATAACGATGACGAGTACGCCAATGAGTCTGCGTTTACGTGTTGGGGTCATTTTGATCTTTCCATGCGTGCCTGCCGGGTCTTCAATTGCCGCAGCAGGGTTCGTTTATTGAATACGGGCGCCAGTGCAACCCACAGTAGCACGACAGTGCCGACCAGGTAGGCTGAAATAACGAATACGCTGTAAGAAGGCATTAGCTATTCTCCCCCGATAAAAGGTCCTGCACCCAGCGCTTGCGGTGATCCTGCTTCAGCAAGGTCAACCTGGCCCGGCTCAGCAGGCTGGCACCATAATAGAATTTCATCGTGGTGGCCATGATCAGCAGTGGCCACAACATGCTGGGGTGGATACCGGGACCATCCCCGGTGAAGCTGCTGCCCTGGTGCAGGGTGTTCCACCAAACCACCGAGAAATAGATGATGGGCAGGTTGAAAGCGCCGACGATGGACAGCAATGAAGCTGCACGCGCAGCTTTGCGTGGTTCATCGTAGGCCTTGTACAGCGCGATAACGCCGAAATAGAGGAACAGCAGCACCAGTTCTGATGTCAGGCGCGCATCCCAGACCCAGAAGGTGCCCCACATCGGGCGGCCCCACAGCGAGCCGGTGATCAGCGCGATGAGGGTGAACGCGGCCCCGATCGGCGCGCTGGAAATGACCAGCACTTCCATCATGCGGATGCGCCACACCAGCGCAATGAAGCCCATGATGGCCATGAAGCCGTAAATCATCATTGACATCCAGGCGGATGGCACGTGCAAATACATGATGCGTACCGTCTCGCCCTGCTGATAATCAACCGGCGCCTTGATCAGGCCAAGGTACAAGCCTATTGCAGTGAGTACGATGAAAATAGCCCAAAACCACGGGATCAGCAGGCCGCTTACCCGGTAGAACCAGGGCGGTGATCCCGCCTTGTGAAAAAATAACGTAACTCGATTCATCAACTAAGACTCAATTTAAGCGCTGCCGCCGTTGCAAACGGGGCTAAGGTTAATGCCGCGATCAATCCCGCATACATATAGTAAACCTGCGCGGCATAAGGTAAACCGACAATCGCGGCGCTCACAGCGCCGGTCGCCAGGATCAATAAAGGCACATACAGGGGAAATACCAGTAAAGACAATAGCTGGCCTCCCCGCTTCAAACTCACCGTCAACGCACCACCAATGGCACCAATCAGGCTCAGGACCGGGGTGCCAATTATCAATGTCTCAATCAGGATTGACATGCCCTCGTCGGGAAGGTTCATCCAAAGGGCCAATAAGGGTGACAACAGCACGATCGGCAGTCCCGCCACCAACCAGTGGGCCACTGTACGGGCCAGCGCGATCAGCGCCAGCGGCTGGCCTGAAATCACCATTTGTTCCAACGTTCCGTCTTCAAAATCAGAGCGGAACAGGCTGTCCAGGGACAACACGGTCGCCAGCAGCGCAGCGATCCAGATCACGCCCGGCGCAATACTGGCCAAAAGTTGCGGTGATGGCCCAACACCCAGTGGGAACAGCGCGGTGACCACCAGCAAAAATGCCAGTGGTTGTAATAGTTCGGCGCGCCGCCGGTAGGCCAGCAGAAAATCCCTGCGCAGCAGCGCCAGGAACGCGGTCTTCGAGGATTGCTGGCTCATGCCGCCACCCCCTGGTGCCGCCCACTGACCATGTGGCATTCCTGTAACTCGAATCCCTCGGGGCGCAGGCTGCCGTGGGTGGTCAT
>JAPHTE010000477.1 GCA_026196445.1 Lysobacterales bacterium | reverse complement strand
GGGGCTGGCGTTGTTGAGTTCAAACCGGAATATCAGGTCTGATCGTCGATCGCGGCGCCTGGCGCTGAGTTCGCCACACTTTTCATGCCATTATTACAACCGGACTCCGATGCATAATTCTGGCTGGTGCCAATGACCTGACTATTGGCCGCCACCAGGTTAAAGCGGAATTTACCGCCCGCCGTCTGTTTCTTTACAAACATATCCGGGTTACCGCAGTTTTTCTGCACGGATGCAATTCCGTTGTTGCAACTGGCCTTGGACTTGTAGCCCTCACTGGCCAGGATCGCCTGTCCGTTTGCTGCCAACAGGCGAAATCGGAAATCGCCTGACTTGTCTTTGTAAAGTTCAAATTTCCCTGCCATTTCTTTCTCCTGGATCAGTTTGCTGGATCGTTATAAATTGGCCTGACGTCAATCAGTGTATTTCGGATGCAGTACAATTGCCAGAACACGCGCTGGACTTCCCATCCATGGCAATTTACCTGCAATATTCCGGGTAGTTGAAAAGTCCGATTTCAAAATGAATCTTGAATGATTGAAACATGAATATACGCAGCCACCGTGGTAAACAGCCGCACATTGAAAGAGATGTTTACGTCGACCCATCGGCCGTTGTCATTGGCGATGTGAAGATCGGCGAACAGAGCTCGGTTTGGCCGTTGACGGTCATACGGGGTGATATACACCGTATCCGTATCGGCAAACGGACCAGCGTGCAGGACGGTTCCGTTTTGCACGTTACCCATGCCGGTCCCTATAACCCCGATGGCTACCCTCTGCTCATCGGTGATGATGTCACCATCGCCCACAAGGTCATGCTGCACGGCTGTACGATAGGCAACCGTGTCCTGGTTGGAATGGCTGCCATCATCATGGATGGCGCCGTGGTCGAAGACGAAGTGGTGATCGGCGCAGGAACACTGGTTCCACCCGGCAAAGTGCTGGCCAGCGGTCACCTCTACCTCGGCAGCCCTGCCCGCCAGGTCCGGCCGCTGAGCGAAAAGGAAATGAGTTTTTTTGGCTACACGTCCAAACGTTACGTGGACCTTGCTGCAGAGTACCTGGAATCATTCAACGGGTAGCAGTAACTGCCAAAAGACCCGTAATACAAAGAACCCCTCGCGGTTGCGAGAGGTTCCATGTCTGTTGGTTTGTTCACCCGCCTGGCGGTCAGAGATTCTTGAGCATCTCGTCGACTTCGTCACAGGTCTTGCGAACGACGCTGGCTGAGTGCGCAAAGGCCTGCTGTTCTTCATCGGTGAGGTCGAGTTCAATGACTTTCTCGACACCGTTCTTGCCGATGATACCCGGGACACCGACAAACATGCCCTCCACGCCGTACTCGCCATCGAGGTACGCACACACCGGCATGATCTTGCGCTTGTCGTAGATGATCGCTTCCGCCATCTCGAGTGCAGACCAGGCCGGGGAGGCAAACGCTGAGCCAAAGCCGAGCAGCCCGACGACCTCACCGCCCGCCTTGCGTGTGCGGGTTTCGATGGCCTGCAAGGTCTCGTTGTCGAGGAACTTGCTGACCGGTACACCGGCGATCAGGCATGAACTGCGAACCGGGACCATGGTGTCACCGTGGCCGCCCAACACCATCGCATTGACGTTTTCCACCGATACGTTGGCCGCTTCCGCTACGAAGTAGCAGTAACGCCCGGAATCGAGCACACCCGCCATGCCCATAAGCTTGTTCTTGGGCGGGTTGAGGCGTTTATTGATGGTATAGACGATGGCGTCCAGCGGATTGGCGATCGAAATTATGGTCGCGTCGGGACAATTCTGCTTGATGCCTTCGGCGACATCGTTGGTCACCTTCAGATTGATACTGAGCAGTTCTTCCCGCGTTGGAAAAGTACCGTCCGGCTTCGCTTTGCGTGGCACGCCGGCGGTGTTGATGATGAGTTCCGCACCTTCGATGGCGGAGTAGTCCCTGGAGCCGTACACCTTGACGTCGCTCCTCAAAGTTGGCAGGCCTTCGGCGATATCCAGTGTCTTACCCTTGGCTACTGACTGCTTTGCGGTGGCTGCCTGTTTTTCTTCCGGATCACTCGGGTTCACGAATGGGGCTGGATCGGTCAGACCGACCTCGCGCGCCAGTCGCCGTTGGGCAATCTCCTGGACCAATACTCCACCAATGAAACCGCCGCCGATGACCCCAATTTTGTTGAGCATCACTTTTCTCCTTTTTAAAGGCACACGGGTGCGCGGCAGGACTTCCTGCCACCATTGATCCGAGTGCGTACATTGAAATTCACAAATCAAAACCTATCCGGGATTGCGGAAGCCAAAGTGGCTGGATGCCCGGATGTGTTCCACAGTATACCAACAGATTTGGCTTGGGAGTAAACGCATAGGTACCGTGGATAAACGTCGTGCTGTAACGCCGTGGCATCTCGCGCCCCGACGCCTGCCCTGCTGACCTCCGCCCACCTCAATATACCCTCTGCCTGGCTCAAGTGGCGCTACCGAGAAACGCAGCAAAGATACAATTGGCAAATCGGTCAAACGGGATCAATTACAAGGAACCTTGACCATGACGACCCGATTTTTTTTGTTTTGCCTGCTGGCCTTCAGCACCTTCGCAAACGCCCAATCCGGGCAGCATTTCCAGGTAACCAGCCTGGCGGATGACCTGTTGATGTTGTCCACCGACCAGGGTAGCTACAGCAATAACTCGCTGGTATTTACCGGACCGGACGGCCTGTTATTGGTGGACACCCACGGCAGGGATGACGCAGAGGCCCTCAAGTCGTATATCGACGGATTGGGTTTTGGCGAACCCAAATACATTATCAACACGCACCGCCACGTCGAACACATCGGTGGCAACCACGTGTTCGGGCCCGGCCCGGTTGTGGTCACGCACAAGCTGTTCCCGGAAAAACTGCGCAGTGGCACTTTCCTGTTCGCCGAGTACCCGCCGAGCACTTTTCCGGATATCACTTTCGAAGACTCAATGGAAATCAGCTTCAACGGCGAATTGATCCGCCTGGTGTTTATCGGCGGTAGTCACGACGACAATGAAATCATGGTTTACTTCACGAAACACGGCGTCGCCCACGTCAGTTCGGTTGTCAATGGCTTCAATTTCCCCTCGGTCGACAGCGACGGCGACGTGCTGCAATTCGAGCCAATAACCCGCCAACTGATGAAACTGCTGCCCGCCGGCACACGGCTGGTATCCGGCCACAACGGCCAGGCCAATGGCTTTGACTTCGTCGGACAATGGCAACAGTTGGCGCCTTACGCGGAGATGATGAAGGATACCGTGGCCATCGCCCGTGACCAACTCGCTCAGGGCAAGAGCCGCGCAGACATGATCGAGGCCGGGGTATTTGATGCCTACCAGCAATACGCCGGCAGTTACGTCAGCACCGACGAGTGGATCGATTACGTGGTCACCGCGTTGACCGAGCAACGTGAAAGTCGCGACGATATCTGCAAGCCGGTGTACCAGGTGTGGAAACAGGATGGCGCCGACGCCGCGGTCGCGCTGTACCGCAAACTGTTACGCGAACAGCCGGATACGTACGACTTCAAGCCATATACCTTGCTGGCTATCGGTTCACAATTGCTTGGCAATGAAAAATTTGCCGATGCAGTGACATTCCTGATGGGTAGCCGTTCAACTTACCCGGAGTCCGAATACGGCTATTACACGCACTACCTGGCAGCCAAAGGCCTGCAACAAATGGGGCGCAAGGATGAAGCCATCAAACAGGCGCGTGAGTCCTTGCGTCTGAATGCCGATTTTAGCAGCGCCACCGAACTGCTGGCCGAACTGAACGGTTCTTAAGAGGAGAACTGAGCTGTCGTAAGTTCAAAAAAGACGGATTATGTGTCCAGGGCCTCGCACACTTCCGGCGGGGCCTGGACCAGTTCGATCAGCACACCCTCTCCAGCGACCGGAAATTCATCGCTGGCCTTGGGGTGGATAAAGCAGATGTCATGACCGGATGCACCTTTGCGGATACCGCCAGGTGCGAATCTAACCCCCTGTGCCGCCAGCCATTCCACCGCTACGCCCAAATCGTCTACCCACAGGCCCACGTGGTTCAGCGGCGGCGTCTGCACCCTGGGCTTTCCTTCAGAATCGATAGGTTGCATCAGGTCTACTTCCACCTGGTTCGGCCCGGAACCCATGCTCAGGATGTCCTCGTCCACATTTTCCGCGTGACTGCGATACCTGCCGACCTGCTGCAACCCCAGTTTATCCACCCACAAGCCACGTAAGCGTTCCTTGTCCAGGCTGCTGACGGCAATCTGCTGGATACCCAGTATCTTGAACGGTCGTTGATCCATGAAGGTCTCCCCTTTAATTAAGATTTCGATTCCGGGTTCTGCCCGAGAAACAACTCCAGCAATTGCCGGGCAGCGGTTACCGGCGGCAACCTGCCTTCGCTGACTGCGGTCTCGAGCAGGGGAATCTGCTCACACACCGCCGGGTCGTCCTGCAGGGCGGCCAGCAGGGCATCATCGACCTCCGACCACATCCAGTCACGTGCTTGCCCGGCACGGCGCACGGCCAACTCACCGGCTTCCTGCAATGCCGCGTGGTGTTGCAGAACCTGTTGCCAGGCTTCCTCGATGCCCGTGCCATCGCGTGCCGAGCAGGTCTGGACCCGGACCTTCCAGTGTTGTGAGCGCGGGTGCAACAGACGCAGCGCATTGCGGTATTCCGCCGCCGAGCGTTTCGCGAGTGCAGCCATATCATCGTCTGCCTTGTTGATCAGCACCAGGTCGGCCAACTCCATGATGCCGCGCTTGATACCTTGCAGTTCGTCACCACCGCCGGGCAACAGCAGCAACATAAACATGTCGGTCATGTCCGCCACCCGGGTCTCGGACTGACCGACCCCGACCGTCTCCACGATAACCACGTCATACCCCGCGGCCTCGCAAACGATCAGCGCCTCGCGGCTACGCCGGGTCACGCCGCCAAGTGTTTTGCCGGCCGGTGACGGCCGTATATAAGCTTCGGGGCGTCTGGACAACAACTCCATGCGGGTCTTGTCACCCAGGATGGACCCGCCGCTGATGGCCGAGGACGGATCCACCGTCAACACGGCTACGCGGTGGCCCTGATCGATGACGTGGTTACCCAGCACCTCGATGAAGGTGGATTTTCCAACCCCCGGTACACCTGAAATACCCAGGCGGATTGACCGGCCCGTGCTTGGCAGCAAGGCCTGCAACAGGGCGTTGGCGTCAGCACGGTGGTCATTGCGGGTGGATTCAACCAATGTGATGGCCCGTGCGAGCGCGCGGCGATCACCTTTCAGGACGGCATCGGCCAGGGAACCGATGTCCATGGTCAAACTGGCTTCATTGTCGGCCTGAATTGTCAACCCAGTTCGAACTCCATAATGGGATCGTCCACGGCCAGGCTGGCACCGGGCTTGTAATTGATCCTGGTGACCACGCAATCGCGTTCCGCCAGCAGGGTGTTTTCCATTTTCATGGCTTCGATCACGGCCAATTCTTCACCGGCGTGCACGGTCTGGCCTTCGCTGACTGCTACCGACACCAATAGACCGGGCATCGGGGACAGCAGGTAACCCGACATGTCCGGTGTTTCCTTGACCGGCATATGACGCATGAGATCGGCAACCTTGGGTGTGACGACCCTGACATCCGCCTGCGAACCGGCATGGGACAGGCGAAAAGTCTGTTCATCCCGCTCGACCTGCACGAATATTTCCTCGCCGTTTATGGTACCGCTGAACAGCAGCTGTCCAAACTGCCATTGACTGCGCACCGCGTAGGTTTGTCCATTGAACTTGACTTCGTGGCCACCCTCGGTCGAAACCACGTTAACCGGATATTGATCGCCGTTCATCAGCACCACCCAGTCATCGCGCACACGCCGTTCGTGGCCGCTCAACTGGCCATCAATCCGGGCCGCACGATCACGGTAACCACGCAACATCGAGGCCGCTACCGAAACGAAAATGCTGGGATCTTCGTGGGCCACGTCGGCCGGGTGGAAACCATCCGGGTATTCTTCGGCGATCGTATTGGTATTGATGTCCCCGCTGACATAACGAGGGTGCACCATCAGCGATGACAGGAAGCTCAGGTTGCTGGTCACCCCGCGGATAATGAAGCGATCCAGCGCCGAGCGCATGCGGGTCATGGCTTCTTCCCGGTCAGCGCCATGGGTGATCAGCTTGGCGATCATCGGGTCGTAATACATGGACACCTCGCCGCCTTCGAACACGCCGGTATCCACGCGCACGTGGTCGTCGTCCTGCGGCGGCCGGTAGTACACCAGGCGGCCGACCGAGGGCAGGAAATTGCGGAACGGGTCTTCGGCATACACCCGCGACTCGATCGCCCAGCCATTGATGGCCACGTCCGCCTGTTCAATCGGCAGCTTTTCACCATCCGCCACGCGGATCATCAACTCCACCAGGTCAAAACCGGTGATCAACTCGGTCACCGGGTGTTCCACCTGCAGGCGGGTGTTCATTTCCAGGAAATAGAAATTACGCTTGGCGTCGACGATAAACTCGACGGTGCCGGCAGAGCGGTAGTCCACCGCCCTGGCCAGCGCCACGGCCTGTTCACCCATGGCCTTGCGTGTGGCGGCATCCAAAAACGGCGACGGCGCCTCTTCGATGACCTTCTGGTGACGGCGCTGCAGCGAACACTCGCGTTCGTTGAGGTACACGGTATTGCCGTGTTTATCGGCGATGACCTGGATCTCGATGTGGCGCGGCTGCTCGATAAACTTTTCGACGAACATACGGTCGTCGCCAAAACTGGAGCGCGCCTCGTTGGATGCCCGCTCGAAACCATCCCGGCATTCGGCGTCATCGTGTGCGATGCGCATACCCTTGCCACCACCACCGGCCGTGGCCTTCAGCATCACCGGGTATCCGACTTTACCCGCGATTTCCACCGCGTGGTCGGCATCGCGCAAAACATCGGAATATCCCGGGATGGTGTTGACCCCGGCCTTATCCGCCAGCTCCTTGGAAGTGATCTTGTCACCCATGGCCTGGATGGCTTTGGTATTGGGGCCGATAAAAGCGATCCCTGCCTTGTCCAGCGCTTCGCAGAAAGTGGGGTTTTCTGACAGGAAACCATAACCGGGGTGTACCGCCTGTGCACCAGTGTCACGGCAGACCTGGATGATCCTGTCTCCCAGCAAATAGCTTTGTGTCGAAGGCGCCGGTCCGATATGCACCGCCTCATCGGCCATTTGCACGTGCAGGGCCTTGCGGTCGGCGTCGGAATACACCGCGACGGTCTTGATGCCCATCTTGCGGGCGGTCTTGATCACCCGGCAGGCGATCTCCCCACGGTTTGCGATCAGGATTTTTTCAAACACGGGCTAACCCCCTGCTCAGGCTCATAACGGTCATCACAACGGTATGTTGTCGTGTTTTCGCCACGGGTTTTCGAGTTGCTTGTCTTCCAACATGGCAAGCGAACGGCATACCCGTTTGCGCGTGGCATGCGGTGCGATCACATCGTCGATGTAACCCCGACTGCCTGCGATGAACGGGTTGGCGAACTTACGCCGGTATTCCTCGGTGCGATCAGCAATCTTTTTATCGTCGCCGATGTCACTGCGAAAAATGATTTCCACTGCTCCCTTGGGCCCCATGACTGCAATTTCGGCGCTCGGCCAGGCCAGGTTGACGTCACCGCGCAAATGCTTGGAACTCATCACGTCGTAGGCACCGCCATAGGCCTTGCGCGTGATGACCGTGATCTTGGGCACCGTGGCCTCGGCAAAGGCGAACAACAACTTCGCGCCGTGCTTGATGATGCCACCATATTCCTGGGCGGTACCCGGCATGAAGCCCGGCACATCGACAAATGTCAGGATCGGAATGTTAAAGGCATCGCAGAAACGTACGAAGCGTCCCGCCTTGATCGACGACTTGATGTCCAGGCACCCGGCCAACACCTTTGGCTGGTTGGCGACGATACCTACCGAGTGACCGCCCATGCGAGCCAGGCCGATCACGATATTTTTGGCGTGCTCCGGTTGCAGTTCCCAGAACTCGTTGTCATCGACGACCTTGTAAATCAACTCCTTCATGTCGTACGGGAGGTTTGGATTGTCCGGCACCAGCGTATCCAGTGACATTTCCATTCTCGATGCGGGATCGGGTGTCGGCCTGAACGGCGGTTTCTCGCGGTTGTTGGCCGGCAGGTAATTGATAAAGCGCCGTACCATCAACAGCGCATCCACGTCATTGTCATAAGCACGGTCACAGACACCGGAGACGGTAGAATGGGTCTTCGCACCCCCCAGTTCTTCCGAGGTGACCGACTCGTGGGTCACCGTCTTGACCACGTCCGGGCCCGTCACGAACATGTAGGAGCTGTCCTTGACCATGAAGATGAAATCGGTCATCGCTGGTGAATAAACCGCACCACCGGCGCAAGGGCCCATGATCACTGAAATCTGCGGCACTACGCCGGAAGCCAACACGTTGCGCTGGAACACCTCGGCATAGCCGCCCAGAGACGCCACGCCTTCCTGGATACGGGCCCCACCCGAGTCGTTGAGGCCGATGACCGGCGCACCAACTTTCATCGCCTGGTCCATGACCTTGCAGATCTTTTCCGCGTGCGCCTCGGACAGGGAACCGCCAAACACCGTGAAGTCCTGGCTGAATACGAACACCACGCGCCCGTTGATCGTGCCATAACCCGTCACCACGCCATCACCCGGCACCTTTTTGTCCGCCATGCCAAAGTCGGTACAACGGTGCTCGACAAAGGTATCCCATTCTTCAAAACTGCCTCCATCGAGCAACAACTCGATGCGTTCACGGGCAGTCAGCTTGCCACGCGCGTGCTGCTTGTCGATGCGTTCCTGTCCGCCACCGAGCGCGGCGGCTTTGCGTTTTTCTTCCAGTTGCTCAATGATGTCTTGCATGGCTCGTTTCCTGTCGTTTCACAACGTCCCGGCACCTGACCGGCTCTTCCTGACAATGTCCAGAACCTCGCCGGCAGACTCGAGGACATTCGTTCCCGGACCATAAATGGCCGCGACACCACCTGCCAACAGAGCCTCGTGGTCCTGCGGAGGGATCACGCCGCCGCAAATAACGATGATATCACCCGCCCCGGCCTTTTTAAGACCTTCAACCACCTGCGGCACCAGGGTCTTGTGTCCCGCCGCCTGTGACGATATGCCGATCACGTGCACGTCGTTTTCGATGGCCTGGAGCACGGCTTCTTCGGGCGTCTGGAATAACGGGCCGATATCGACATCAAAACCGATGTCCGCGAATGCCGTAGCGATAGCCCTGGCGCCACGGTCATGCCCGTCCTGGCCGAGCTTGCACACCAGCATACGGGGCCGGCGGCCTTCCTCGAGGGCAAAATCCTCAACTTTCTGCCGAATAGACATAAAATCCTCGTCACCTTCATACGCGGCGCTGTAGACGCCTGAAATGGATTGATTCAGGGCGCGGTGGCGGTTAAATACGAGCTCAAGCGCCGATGATATTTCACCCACCGTAGCCCGTGCGCGGGCGGCTGCTACTGCCAGTTCGAGCAAATTGCCTGTCTCGTCCCGCGCAGCCGTGGTCAAGGCATCCAGCGCCTGCTGGCACTGATCATGTTGCCGTTGACTCCGTACCCTTTCGAGACGGCGGACCTGGGCTTCACGCACGGCACTGTTGTCGATATCGAGAATATCCACCGCGGTTTCCCTTTTTGGTCGGTACTTGTTGACACCAACGACCACTTCCTCACCACGGTCGATGCGGGCCTGGCGTTGTATCGATGCCTCCTCGATCCGCATCTTGGGCCTGCCGGATTCAACGGCCCGGGTCATACCGCCCATTTCCTCCACCTCTTCGATCAGCTTGAGTGCTTCACTGGCCAACGCATCGGTCAGGTTTTCCACGTAATAGGAGCCCGCCAATGGGTCCACAACGCGGGTGATACCTGTTTCCTCGCGCAGTACCAGTTGAGTGTTGCGCGCGATGTGGGCCGAAAATTCGGTCGGCAAGGCCAGTGCCTCGTCAAAAGAGTTGGTGTGCAGGGACTGCGTGCCACCGAGTGTCGCAGCCATCGCTTCGATGGTGGTGCGTATAATGTTGTTGTAGGGGTCGGTGGCCGTCAGGCTGACTCCGGAGGTCTGGCAATGGGTGCGCAGCATCAAAGAGCGTGGGTCTCGTGGCGAAAATTTCTCCGCCATGAGCGTGGACCACAGCAACCTGGCGGCCCGCAGCTTGGCCACTTCCATGAAGAAATTCATGCCGATGCCGAAAAAGAACGACAAACGGGGTGCAAACGCGTCCACGTCCAGGCCGCTGGCGACCGCCGTGCGCACGTATTCGATACCGTCCGCAATGGTGTAGGCCAGCTCCTGGGCACAGGTGGCGCCGGCTTCCTGCATGTGGTAACCGGATATCGAGACCGAGTTGAAGCGCGGCATGTGCCGGGAGGTGTAGGCAATGATATCGGCGACGATACGCATAGACGGCTCGGGCGGGTAAATATAGGTATTGCGGACCATGAACTCCTTCAGGATATCGTTCTGAAGCGTCCCGGACAGGTCACCCTGCGCCACGCCCTGCTCCTCGGCGGCGATGATGAACATCGCCATCACCGGCAATACCGCGCCGTTCATCGTCATCGAAACCGACATCCTGTCCAGCGGTATGGCGTCGAACAGGATTTTCATGTCCTC
>JAPHTE010000499.1 GCA_026196445.1 Lysobacterales bacterium | reverse complement strand
CGTTCGCGGTACATGGCGAAGTTCTTGGAACACGAACTCGCTATGATCACTTCCGGGCATTGCTCGGCGAACAGGCGTACGGCCAGGCAGTCTTCCTCGACACCGCGTTCAAAACCCATGTAGGCAATGTCGATGACCGGGGTAAAGCCACGCTCGGCAGCGATATCGGCAATGGTCTGCCACTGTTCGGGGCTGGGGCTGACGCCGCTCGGGTTGTGGCAGCAGGCGTGGAATAGCACCGCGTCACCGGCCTTGCGCTGTTGCAATGTTGCAATCATGTCATCGAACCGCAGGGTGCTTTTTTCAGCGTCAAAATATGGGTAGCTGTTGACCTTGACGCCTGCGCCAGGAAACAGCGCCAGGTGGTTGTCCCAGGTCGGGTCTGAGGCCCAGATTTCGGCTGATGGCATGGCCGTTTTGATCAGGTCGGCGCCGACCCTCAACGCACCGGTACCGCCGGGTGTCTGTACGGTGCGGGCACGGCCCTGCGCGATGACTTCGCTGTCCTTGCCCAGCAGCAGTTCACGTGTCGCATCGTTGAAACCCACCACGCCCCGCGGACCGAGATAGGTCTTGGTGGTTTGCGTGGCGAGCAGGGTTTTCTCGGCTTCGACCACGCAATCCAACATCGGTGTACCGCCCTTCTCATCGCGGTACACGCCGACACCCAGGTCGATCTTGTCAGGGTTTTCATCCGCTGCATAGGCGGCAATCAGGCCCAGGATCGGGTCAGGTGGTAACGCGGTAATTCCCTCGAACATGCGCTTGGTCCCCGGGTGTGATGACACCCCGAAATCTAACAGTAATTGCGAGCCAACAAATGATCTGTGTCAGTCATTCATGAAAATCGTGGCGGGTTGTTCCAGCATCTCCTTCAGGGCCTGGATCAACATGGCGCCGTCATAGCCATCCACAAAGCGATGGTCGAACGATGATGACAGGTTCATCATACGGCGCACGACGATTTGACCGCCGCTGACCACCGGACGTTCCACGGCCTTGTTCACGCCGATAATGGCCACTTCCGGCAGGTTAATCACCGGTGTGCTGGCAATACCACCGGCCTTGCCCAGGCTGGTAATGGTGATCGTCGAACCCATCAGTTCTTCACGCGTCGCGGTATTATCCCTGGCAGCCGTTGTAACACGGCGTATCTCCGCCGCCAGGTTTTCCAGTTGGCGCGTATCGCTGTCTCTGACCACCGGTACTTTCAGGCCGTCCGCGGTTTGCGTGGCAATTCCCAGGTGCACGGCCTCATACTGGCTGATGACGTTGCGTTCCGGGTCGTACAGGGCATTGCACTGGGGGAAGTTTTTCAGCGTGCGGGCGAGAGCCATGCCGATGAACGGCAACAGGGTTAGCTTGTCTTCGCCGGCGGCTTTGCGGTCGTTCAGATGCCGGCGCAGGGATTCCAGCGCCGTGATATCGATTTCCTCGACATAGGCGAAGTGTGGCACATCCCGGTTGGCCCGGGTCATGCGTTCGGCGATTTTACGGCGCAGGCCGATGACCTTGATGTCCGTGATCTTTGTCGAGGGTTTGCCCGCCACAGCCTGTTCATCCCCCGGGCCTGCCTGGAGGAAGGCTTCCAGGTCGGCGCGCAGGATGCGCCCGCGTGGCCCGGTGCCGGTTACCTGGCCCAGGTCAATGCCCGCTTCGCGCGCCTGGCGGCGAACCGACGGTGAGGTCAGTACCTTGTTTGTAACAGCCGCTTCAACCGGGGCGTTGATCGGAACCTCGGCCGGTGTCTCCGTTGGTGTCTCCACTGGAGTTTCTTCCTCGACCGGTATTTCTGCCGAAGTCTCGAACACGATCAACGGCGTACCGACCGCGATGGTATCGCCGACTTCGCCGGCCAGGCTGGTGACCCGGCCCGTAACCGGGGCGCTTAGCTCAACAGCGGCCTTGTCGGTCAGCACCGCGGCAATGGCATCCTCTTCCTCGACCTGGTCACCCGGTTTGACCATCCATTCGGCAATTTCCGCCTCTACCAGGCCTTCACCCAGGTCGGGTAACTTGAAAATATATTCGCTCATACCGCCTCCAGCACGTTGCGTATACCTGCCAGGATACGGTCCTGGCCGGGAAAATAATCCCATTCGAAGGCGTGCGGGTAGGGCGTTTCCCAACCGGTGACGCGTTCGATCGGGGCCTGCAGATGCCAGAAGCATTCTTCCTGCACCGTGGCCGTCAGTTCCGCCCCGTAACCGCCAAACTTTGATGCTTCGTGGGCAACCAGGCAGCGGCCGGTTTTTTCAACCGATTGCTTCAGGGTTTCGACATCCAGCGGTACCAGCGAGCGCACGTCGATAATATCGGCGCTGATACCGGCTTTTTTCACGGCCGCCTGGGCCACGTGCACCATGGTGCCGTAAGTTATGATACTCAGGTCATCGCCTTCCTCGACGACTGCGGCCTCACCCAGCGGGATCGAATAATAGCCCTCCGGCACATCGCCGCCAGGGTGGCTCGACCATGCCAAGGCAGGTTTGTCCGGGTCGCCGTCGAAGGGGCCGTTGTAGATCCGTTTTGGCTCGAAGAAAACCACCGGGTCGTCGGACTCTATGGCGCTGATCAATAAACCCTTGGCATCATATGGATTGGAAGGCATCACCGTATTGATGCCGGACAGGTGTGTGAACAGGGCTTCCGGGCTCTGTGAATGGGTCTGGCCGCCACGGATGCCGCCACCACAGGGGGTGCGTACCGTGACCGGCGAGAAATAGTCGCCGCCGCTGCGGTAACGCAACCGGGCCAGCTCGGAAATGATCTGGTCGAGACCCGGGTAGATGTAATCCGCGAACTGGATTTCGGCGACCGGCCGCAGGCCGTTGACACCGATGCCGATGGCCGAACCGATAATGCCGCCCTCCGCGATCGGGGCATCGATGACCCGGTGTTCGCCATATTTTTTCTGCAGGCCGTCGGTACAGCGGAACACCCCGCCGAAATACCCGATATCTTCGCCCAGCAGGATCACCGTTGGGTCTTTGTCCAGCATGACGTCGAGGGCCGAGTTGATGGCCTGGATCATGGTCATTTGGCTCATGATTTGGCCCCCTTTATATCCAGTAGTTGCTGCCGTTGACGCTTGAGACGTTCGGGCACTTCCTTGTAGACATCATCGAACATGCTACGCACGTCCAGGCTCGGGGCGTCGTTCATGGTGCCGTAGCTGATGGCCTCCTTCCAGGCCGCGGTGACGGTTTCCTTCAGTTCCTGGTTCAGCGCCTCGTGTTGTTCGTCCGACCAGTGGCCGCTCTTGATCAGATGTTGTTTAAGGCGTTTGACCGGGTCGCCCAGTGGAAATGCCGACCATTCGTCTTTTGGCCGGTAACGGCTCGGGTCGTCAGAAGTGGAATGTGCCCCGCCACGGTAAGTAACGTGCTCGATCAGGGTCGGGCCGCCGCAGTTGCGCGCGCGCTCCACCGCCCAGCGGGTCACGGCGTAGACGGCCAGCAGGTCGTTGCCATCCACGCGCACACCCGGTATGCCCAGGCCTTGTCCGCGTGCGGCGAACGGACGCCGCTGGCCGCCGGCGAAGCCCTGGAAAGTAGAGATGGCCCACTGGTTGTTGACCACGTTCAAAATGACCGGTGGCTGGTATACGGCGGCAAAGGTCAGCGCGTAGTGGAAATCTGCCTCTGCGGTGCTGCCGTCGCCGATCCAGGCGGATGAGACGTGGTCTTCGCCCTTGATCGCAGAAGCCATGGCCCAACCGACCGCGTGCGGGTACTGCGTGGCGAGGTTGCCGGATATGGAAAACATGTTGGCTTTGCGGTCGTGATACATGATGGGCATTTGCCGGCCCTTGCACATGTCACGCGTATTGGACAGGCACTGGCACATCAGGTCGACGATATCGGTGCCACGCTGGATGAACAGCGCCTGGTTGCGGTAGGAAGGAAACATCATGTCGGTGGGCTTGAACACCATGCCCTGGCCAACCGAAATGGCTTCCTCGCCAATGGATTGCATATAAAAAGAGATCTTGCCCTGGCGTTGCATACGGTGCATGCGGTCGTCGAGCTGCCGGGTCAGCAGCATCAGGCGCAGCGCTTCGAGCAGTTGCGCGGGTTCAATTTCCGGTGCCCATTCTCCCTGCGCCACGCCGTCGTCATCCAGCACTCTTACCAGGTCGCCAGCCAGGTGTTCGATGTCCTTTGCAGGTGTGCAGGGATCGGGGTAGCGCACGGCGCCAGCCTCCGACAGGGCCAGGTAACTGAAATCGGGTTCATCCCCCGGGCGTGCTGAGGGTCTGGGAATGTGCAGGCTGGAGTTTTCTGTCATTGATAGGTCCGTGGTCGCTCAATACTATGGTGGCTATACCTAAGAATAGCCTATCGTTTAGCGTCTGCAACGATGTTTTAGGCCATTCGCAGCTCCTGGAATCCCCACATTGCAGGGAGAAAACCGGAATCTATAAATATACCGCTTTTTAACGGGTATTGTATTGCGTTTGCACTGGTAAACGTGTGATTAAAGCATATACTATTTAATATATATTCATAAAGAGGATTAATCATGCATATGATAAAGCTGGATAAGCTGGATAGAAAGATCATCCGCTTGTTACAGAAAGACGCCTCCCTGTCAGCCGCTGCGATCGGTGAGCAGATCGGCCTGAGCCAATCCCCCTGTTGGCGGAGAATACAGCGCATCAAGGATGCGGGGCTGGTCAAGGACCAGGGCATGGTGTTCGACCGCCGCAAGCTCGGCTTCGATACGATGGTATTTGCCCACGTCAAGTTGACCGCGCATGGACGCAGCAAGGTGGCGGAGTTCAGTGAGACCATCCGGCAGTTCCCGGAGGTCATGGAATGCCACCTGCTATTGGGCCAGGTGGATTTTTTGCTGCGTATCGTGACACCGGACCTCGAGGCCTACGAACGTTTCTTTTTTGAAAAGCTGTCACAACTTCCGGACGTACAGGAGGTTACTTCAAACATCGTGTTGACCGAGGCCAAGCACACCACCGAATTGCCGGT
>JAPHTE010000458.1 GCA_026196445.1 Lysobacterales bacterium | reverse complement strand
GGCTCATCACCATTCCTTGACCTTCCAGTAAACCGGCCGGACCGGGTTCATTTTTCTGTCGGACTCCCGTAGTTCGAGTTGACCGTCACCGTCCTCGTCGAGGTAATAATATGCCGGCCCCTTGACGGGCGTGATTTTTACCATGTAGATACGGCCGTTCTGGGAATACTCTTCGATACGCTCGCCCTCGCGTTCGGTGATCACCACGCTGGGTTCAACCTGCTCATTGGCGACCTTTGGCGGAATGGGCGGCGGCGCGGCAGGGTCAGGCTCTGCAGGCGCCTGCTGTGCGAAGGTCGTCACGCTTAATATCAAGGCCGTTGTGGCTGACAAGCTTATCCAGGGATACTTCATGTGCTACGTTCTCGTTAAAGCGGATCATGGGTGGTTCGTGGTCTGGTTTTTCGCTACCCTCAGCATAGCAGACCCGAAAAGCAGAATCCCAATGAATACAAAAGACACCCTCTACCTGATCGATGGCTCATCCTACCTGTACCGTGCTTTTCACGCACTGCCGAACCTGACCAATTCTGATGGCGAGCCGACCGGTGCGCTGCTTGGTGTCGCCAACATGCTGCGGCGTTTGCTCAATGACGCACAATCTGACCACATCGCCGTGGTTTTCGACGCCAAGGGTCCGACTTTCCGCCACGAGATGTACGAAAAGTACAAGGCGAATCGTCCACCGATGCCACGTGAGTTGCAACAACAGGTCGAGGCAATCCACGAACTGGTCGGCCTGTTGGGTCTGCCATTGATCCAGGTGCCGGGCGTGGAAGCGGATGACGTCATCGGTACGCTGGCAAAACAGGCCGGGGCTGAAAAAATGGATTGCGTGATTTCCACCGGGGACAAGGACATGGCCCAGTTGGTCAATGACTACGTCTCGCTGGACAACACCATGACCGATACGCAGATGGACGCTGCCGGCGTGGTGGAAAAGTTCGGTGTCAAGCCGGAACAGATCGTGGATTACCTGGCGTTGACGGGGGACAAGTCGGACAACATTCCCGGGGTGGAAAAATGCGGTCCTAAAACCGCCGCCAAGTGGCTGAACCAGTGGCAGGACCTCGACAGCGTGATGGCCAACGCGAACGACGTGGGAGGCAAAATCGGTGAATACTTGCGCGCCGCGCTGGATATTCTGCCCTTGTCACGTGACCTGGCGACCATTCGCACGGATCTTGACCTGGATTTCAGCATCGGGCAATTAAGACGCGAAGCAGTGGATGAGCAGGCTTTGAGGGAATTCCTGCAGCGTTACGAATTCAACAGCTGGTTGCAGGAACTCGGTGAAAGTGGTTCTTCGTCGGAACCGGCCTCCAGCACCGATTACGTCACCGTGCTCGATATGACCACCTTTGAACATTGGCTCGAGAGACTGCGCGAAGCTGAATTGATCGCGTTCGACACCGAGACCACGGGTCTTGACCCGATGCGTGCGGAGTTGGTGGGCATGAGTTTTTCCGTGCAGGAGCACGAAGCAATATACATTCCGCTGGCGCACGACTATCCCGGCGTACCCCGGCAACTGGACCGAGACCAGGTGCTCGAAGCCATGCGGCCACTGCTCGAGTCGCAGACACCACGCAAGGTTGGCCAGCATATCAAGTACGATATGAACATCCTGTCCCGTTACGGGCTGACGGTGCATGGCGTTGCTTTTGACACCATGCTGGAATCTTACATTTTCAACAGCACCGGCAGTCGTCATGACATGGATTCGCTGGCGCTCAAGTACCTCGGGCACCAGACCACGCACTACGAGGACATCGCCGGCAAGGGAGCCAAACAGATATCGTTCAGCCAGGTATCCATCGAAGACGCCGGGCACTATGCGGCCGAGGACGCCGACATCACCTTGCGTTTGCACCATCACCTGTGGTCCAGACTGGAGTCCGAACCCGCGTTGGCCAGGGTGCTGAAGGATATCGAAATACCGCTGGTGCCGGTATTGGCGCGGATGGAACAGGCCGGGGTACTGATCGACGGAGATTTGTTGCGGCGGCAAAGCAGTGACCTGGCAGCCCGCATGGCTGAACTGGAAAAACAGGTACACGAGGCGGCAGGACAACCCTTTAACCTGGGTTCCCCCAAGCAATTGCAGCAGATCCTGTTCGAGAAGCTGGAACTACCGGTGATCCGCAAAACGCCCAAGGGCCAGCCATCGACAGCGGAAGACGTATTGCGCGAACTGGCTGAGAACTATGAACTGCCCGGCATGATCCTCGAGCATCGTTCGATCGCCAAGCTCAAGTCTACCTACACCGACAAGCTGCCGGAACAGATCAACCCGCGTACCGGGCGTGTACATACCTCGTACCACCAGGCCGTGGCCGCGACCGGCCGCCTGTC
>JAPHTE010000014.1 GCA_026196445.1 Lysobacterales bacterium | reverse complement strand
CAAAATCCTCTGTTTGCGTGACGGCACAGGCGATGCATCGGTAGCCATTCATGTGCATTGGGTTAGTTCCTTGAAGGCACGATATGGGTGCCGTAAATACCGTGCAAGGCCTGTTCCAGGTGATGTGGCTGGGTGATGATGACCCGTTCGCCGCCTTGTTCCAGGAAGGTGATGGCAGCTTTAATCTTGGGCCGCATGCTGCCGGGTGCAAAATGTCCCTCTTCAAGGTAACGCCGGGCCTCGGCAACCGTCATGTGGTCGATCTCGACCTGCCGTGGTGTGCCGTAGTGCAGCGCAACCTTGTCCACGCTGGTCGACTGGATCATCACCTTCGCATCGAGTTCACAGGCCAGTATGCAGCTTGCGGCGTCCTTGTCGATAACGGCTTCGACATCTTTCAAGCGGCCATCGGCACGGCGCGCTACAGGAATGCCGCCACCGCCAACGGCGACCACCAGCATGTCGTTTTCCAGCAAGGCGCGGATTGCGTTCAACTCGATGATCTGCAGTGGCGCAGGTGCCGGCACCATGCGCCGCCAGCCGCGTCCCGCGTCTTCGCCGACCGTCCAGCCGTTCTGCGTGGCACGTTGCCGGGCCTCCGGTTCGCTCATGAACGGTCCGATCGGTTTATCCGGATTTGCAAACGCCGGGTCATCCGCATCGACCACCACCTGGGTGACCACGGCTACCACTTCCTTCTGCATGTCCTGGGCGTGCAATTCATTCAACAGGGTTTGGGTGATCTGGAAACCGATCGCGCCTTGCGTGTCGGCCACGCAACTGGCCAGCGGAACTTCGTGCAGCACGTTACGCGCCAGGTCGGACCGCAACAGGATAAAACCCACCTGGGGACCGTTGCCGTGAGTAATGACCACGCGGTAACCCTCGCGTATGATCGGCACGATATGGCTGGCCGTTTCGCCCACGGCCATGTACTGGTCAAGCACGGTGGTATGCTGATTGTCCTTGATCAGCGAATTACCGCCGATCGCGATCACGACCAGCGGTGCCTGTGATCTATCTGTCGGCTCTGGCATGGGTTTGTCCGCCACGCTACATCGTCAATGCCATTAAGGCCTTGGCGGTGTGCATACGGTTTTCCGCTTCGGGGTAGACGCGCGACTGCGGCCCGTCGATGACCGCGTCGGTGACCTCCGAGCCACGGTCAGCCGGCAGGCAGTGCATGTATATCGCACGTTGTTTGGCCCGCGCCATCATGGCCTCGTCACAGATCCAGTGCCGGTATTGTGAAGCGACCTTCATGGCCGCTTCGGGGTCGCCGTACAGGGCTTCCGGCCCCCAGCTTTTCGGGTACACGATGTCGGCTCCGTCAAAGGCCTCCTCCATGGTGTCCACCACCGTGAAACGGCCACCGGAACGCTCGGTGTTCTCACGCGCCAGACGCATGGGTTCATCCATCAGTGCGTATTCAGCTGGATGCCCCAGTGTCACGTCCATGCCGTAACGGCTCATCAGCATGATCAGACCCTGCGGCACCGACATCGGCTTGACGTAGCTGGGCGCATAAGCCCAGGAGACCGCGATCTTCAGACCACGCAGGTCCTGGCCAAATTCTTCGCGGATGGTCATCAGGTCCGCCAGCGTCTGGCAGGGGTGGTCCACATCACACTGCATGTTGATAACGGGCACATCCGCCCATTTTGCGACCTCGCGCATATAGGTCTGGCCCTCGCCGGGTACGGTATCGTGCCGGATGGCGATGCCGTGGCCATAACCGGACAGGATGATGCCCATGTCCTTGGGGCTTTCGCCGTGGGCGATTTGCGAGGTTTTGGAATCGATGAAATGCCCGTGCCCGCCCAGTTGCGTGATGCCGGCCTCGAAGGAATTCCGCGTGCGGGTGGAGTTGTCAAAAAAGATCAGGAAAATTGTCTTGTGTGGCAGGTGCAAGGTCTGCACGCCGGTCTTGAACTGCGTTTTGAGTTGATCGGCGGTAGCCAGCACCAGGTCGATTTCGTCATCGGCCCAGTCCTGGGTCATCAGCCAGTCACGCCCCCGCAAGCGGTCGGTCAGTGGCAAGGCCTGTTGTGTCATTCCTGTTCTCCTTGTTGGGCGTCGATGGTCTCGGCCAACGCCGCGTAAAAAGCCGTACAGCGCACCAGGTGCTCGATCTCGACCTGCTCGTTGGGTGCGTGGGCGAAGTGTTCGTGCCCCGGACCAAAACCGATGGATGGTATACCGTGCATGCCCGCAGTGGCGACACCATTGGTGGAAAAGGTCCAGAAGCCGGTCTCGGCGTCGGTCCCGAAGGCTGTCCGGTAGGCCGTTTGCGCGGACTGCATGGCATCGCTGTCCGCGTCAGTGGTCCAGCTCGGGTAATACTTGGGGGTTGGATAACTCAAACCGGTGTAACTCGGAACCGTGTAATCGAGCTGGTTCACGCGGGCGCCGGCGGCCTTGACCGATGGCAGGTCCAGTATCTCCTGCATCGAGGTCTGTCCAGTCTCGCCGACCGTCAGACGGCGATCCAGGTGTATCGTGCAGCTATCGGCTACCGCGCACAGGCTCGGGGAGGTGGAGCGGATCTGGCTGATGGTGACCGAACCTTTACCCAGCGGCTCAATCGGCGGCAGGTTTTCATTGAGCTTCTCGATGTCCTTGATGATGTCCGCCATCTTGTAGACAGCGTTGACACCGCGTTCCGGCGCGGAGCCGTGGCAGGAAACGCCTGCGGTGTGCACTTCCATCTCCATGCGGCCACGCTGGCCGCGGTAAATTCGCAGGCTGGTAGGCTCGGTCAGCACCACCAGGTCGGGGCGCAGGCCTTCTTCGTTAACCAGGTACTGCCAGCACAGGCCGTCACAATCCTCTTCCTGGACCGTGGCGGTCACGTACAGCGTGACATGATCAGGTACGCCATTTTTTAGCAGCAGCGCACCTGCGTACACGGCAGAGGCGATACCGCCTTTCTGGTCACTGGCACCGCGGCCGTACAACACGCCGTCCTCGATGTCGCCGGAATGCGGGTCGCGATCCCATGCCGACAAGTCGCCGGTATCGACCGTGTCGATGTGGCCATCCAGCGCGATCACATAGGGGCCCGAGCCAATGCGGCCGATCAGGTTGCCCATTCCGTCGACGCGGACTTCGTCATATCCGACCTTGAGCATCTCCTGGCGGATGCGCTCGATGACGTCGCCTTCTTCGGAACTCAACGACGGGATACGCACGATGTCCTGCATGAAAGTCGCGATATCGATTTCCAGCGCCTGTGCTGCAGCGTAATAT
>JAPHTE010000212.1 GCA_026196445.1 Lysobacterales bacterium | reverse complement strand
TTGTTCGATGTGCCATACCACGCCACCCATCGGCTCCCACAGCCAGAACATGGCAATCAGCAGCAGGCTGGATACCAGCGTATAAGTGCTGCGCTCCATCGATTCTGGAATATAGCGGGTGAGCCAACGCTTGAAAGCGGGCCTTGCCATCACGCTGTGCTGGACGGCAAACAGACCGAGCAGGCCCAGGTTGATCAGCATGGCCTGGGTAAACGGCACATTGGGAATAGAGTCAATTCCCTTGGGCACGAGGATATTGCCGACAAACCCGATTGCATATAGGAAGGTGGCAAAAAATATTGCGTAACTTACAATTCCATAAAGTAGTCCTGTAATTCGATTCATGGTCATCTCCTTGGTTAAGTTAGTAAACCAGTGGCCGCAGTTGTGACTGGTTCTTGATCTGAAACCTTGGTTTCGCCACGGCCCTAGCTGGTGGGCGCACTGTGCGGACTGCGGGGGAGAATGTCGTGATGAAACACTGACGATTGCATGACCATTTGCTGACCATCACGTTTTTGCCGATGAAAATTAATTTAAATGACTGATATAAAAGATATTTATTGTTTTAGTGATTTTAAGTTGGTACCTGGGCACCGGGAACTGACACGTAATGGTGAGCCTGTTGAAATCGAACCACGGGCCTTCGAGCTGCTCTTATATCTGGTGAAAAACAGCGATCGGGCAGTGGACAAAAATGAACTGCAGGACGCCATTTGGCCGGGAATGGTCGTTACGGAAACAGCGCTGACACGCGCCGTCATGAAAGCCCGTAAGGCGGTGGGTGACGACGCCAACCGCCAGGTGCTGATCAAGACCCTGCACGGACATGGCTATCGTTTCATCGGCAAACTGACCAACCCCGACCCCACTGCAACGGACTCTTCGACCCCGTCACAACAGCCAGGCGAAACAGGCAAGCGCGGGCGATATCGCAACGTCGCGTTACTCGGCATCGCCGTGGTCCTGCTCGCTGCTTTGGTGTGGATGTTTTTGGTGCCGCAACCGTTGGGCAAGGAAGGTGAAATCCGTATCGCGGTCCTGCCACTGCAGGACAACACCGGCAACCAGGAGCTTGCCTGGTCCAGTCTCGGCCTGATGAGCTACGCGGACAAGTTGATCGCCGGCGACGGTGTGCCGGTGGTGCCGGCAGGCAGCATCATCAGCCTGACTGAGAATCTCGGCTGGAACGGCCAGCTCGAAGATCCCGCCAACGAAGCCCTGTTCGACAGGTTGCAGCGTATCCATGGCGCAACCCACGTGCTCGCCATGGAACTGGAAAACGAAGGTCAGGCTCTACGTATGAACTACGGCCTGCTCGATGGCAATGGCAAGTATCACGCCGGCACCATGGTCAGCGAGGAGGCCACTGGCCTGGCGCAGGGCGTCGTGCAGGCCATCCACGGGGTGCTGTTCAAAAGAAGCCGCTTGGGAGACGATGCCCCACTGGTGTCAGAGGATCCTTTCAACAACGAGGCCTTTGCCCGTGGTATGGATCTGAGCCTGCAAGGCCGTTGCAATGAGGCTGTGCAGTTTTTCCAGGTCATTATCGAACAGGAGCCAGAGTTGGTTGCCCCACGCTTTGAATATGCGCACTGCCTGCGCATCATGGGTGAGCCGGCGGAAGCTGAAACGTTGCTCAAGGCATTGATCGAAGAACAACGTCCACTGGGAGCAAGCAGGCAGCTGGCACAGGAACTGATGACACTGGGCGTCGTTTACAACCGCACCGGCCGACTCGACCTGGCCCAGCAAAGCCACGAAGAAGCCCTGGAAATCGCAGGGGTAACCGGTGATCCAGTGCTACGCGCAAGAATCCTGCAAAACCTCTCCATCGTGCACAAGAGCCGTGGTGAATTTAACGAGGCGGAAAAGCTGTTGGACCTGGCGGTACTGGCATACCGGGAGGCCGGCATCGAGAGCCTGCCCGGCCACCTGTATTCCGGCCGCGCAAACCTGAAAATGGCTCGTGGCGAACTAATCGAAGCCGAGGTGGAGTTGGAGTCTGCACTGCAAGCATTCCGCGACGTGGGCGATCAGCGTAGTGAGGCGATGATGCTGAACAATACCGGTTACCTGCGACGGCTCCAGGGCCGGCTTGAAGAGGCGGAAGCCTATCACCTGCGTTCGCTTGAGATCAGGCAGGAGATCGGCGACCGCGTCGGGGTCGGGCGTATCTATTCCATGCTCAGCATCGTCTATTCCGGCCAGGGCAAGTACCAGGACGCCATAGGTGCGGCCGAATCGGCCCTCAGAATCGCACGAGAGACCAGTGACCGAACGTTCGAGGCGGCGTCCCTTGCACAGCTTGCCGAAGCCGAGAGGTTCATGGGCGAGCGCGGCCTGTCGCGGCTGCATTACCTGGAGGGACAGGCCATATTCAAGGAAATCCAGGACACGCAGCGCACCCTGCAATCCGGGCTGGCAATCGCCCGGCTGGACCTCGAGGAAGGTTATCTCGAACGGGCTGAAAGCACCGCGCTTAACGCGCTCGAGACCGCCATCGAACACGACATCCTGGAACCTGAGATCGAGGCGCTGGAACTGCTGGGGGATCTCGAAACAACACGCGGTGAGACCGGTGGGGCAATCTCGCATTACACCCGTGGCTTGAACCGCCTGCGCGGGACCAGCTGGGCATCGAAACAGAACGAACTGGAAACGAAGCTCGCCAACGCCTACATGGACCAATCAGAACTGCAAGCGGCTGCACCGCTAATCGGCTCGCTGGCTGGCGGGGAGCCGAATGTCGAATCACTCAAGGCGCAGGCGCGATTTGCATACTTGGGAAACGATGCCAACCAGGCCGTCGAGCTGATGTCGAAAGCCAAAACGATGGCTGGTGAAAACTGGGCTGACGAAAGTGAAGTAACACTGCAGCGATACCTGGGAGACCAGACACCCTGACTTTATTCAAACTCCCTTAATTCACTTAAAAAGCCCCGCCGGCCTTAACCAGCGGGGCTGTAACGACTCCACCGGGATTGCCTTATTCATGGTGGTTTTTTGCATGTGAACCCGTCAAGCCCTATTGAAACAATATGAAGCAGGTCCCTGTTGGTGTAACTTAACTACCCATGATCTCCCAGGAAATCCGCCGCTGGTCAAAAATATCCCTGCGCACGCTGCACATCATTGCCGTGGCCGGTGTTGGTGGCGGCGTCCTCTTCGGGGTCGGACTGGAACGGTGGGGACCCTACTGGTGGCTGGCCGTTATTAGCGGTGCATTGCTGGTGCTGATCGATGCTTTGTCAAACCCGGTGTGGTCGATCCAGGTTCGTGGCCTGGCCGTTTACATCAAGCTGGTTCTGCTGGCGTTGTTGTGGAAATTTCCGGCCTGGGACAGCGCCCTGCTGATCGCGATCATCGTACTATCCGCGGTGGTCTCGCATGCCCCGAGTAAGCTGAGGTATTACTCCGTCTACCATGGAAAGGTAATACGTTCTAATTTAGATACAAAAGGTTAGAACATACATCTTATAATATACATTATATATTTAATGAATTTATATTCATGTATATTTATTTAGGTTTTTATATTCTTTATTTAAACGTCTGCTTCCAACCATTTTCTGATGCCTCTCCCTCTCATTCCAGTGAAGCATTTGCATGCCGGGCTGACTCAGTACTCGGGCTTACTGGCTGAAAATGGACCCCGGAGCAAGTCCTCGGTGACTAGTTTCTAAAAAGTCCGGGGTGACGAGTTTTTACACTGTCTGGTAGTACAGGTTCTGCGGGTGGTTGGCCTGCGCGAAGAAGAACCAGCGTTCCATCACAAGACCAACGTATTGCACCAGGAAGGCCAACAAGAATAATCCACCCGCCTGTGTACTCAGCCCTGCAGCCAGCAAAAGCAATGGAACCGGGAACACCAGCACCAGGAAATACCACTTGACCGCCCCGTACTTGCGCGGTGATGCACCGTGGAAAAACTCCCGTGTATTGAATGAACCGGCCATGGCGCCCTGCCCTATTTGCACGATCCTGTCATGGCGTATACCAATGGCTGTGTTGATGTTCGACTTGTACTTAAGACGTGAGTTACGAATCAGCGTGGCTGATCTTGTCACGAAAGCAGAAACGGTCAGGATGATGGCCCAGGCGCCAAAGAACGGCACCATGCCGGGCCCCTGCCAGGCGGCAAAGGCCGTGGCGAGCACCCAACCCGAGGCCCCGCCAAACAGGATGTAGTTGATCACCGTCAGCGGCGTCGCCCACTCCTGCAGCATCTTGATGCAGGCATAGATCATACCCGTGCACAAAAACAACGTGAAACACACGACGGTGCCGACTGCGCCCAGCAACAGTGACAGCTTAACCGGGAATCCATCACCGACGGTCGTCAATAGCGGGTCCCAGCCGCTGTAATGAACCAGCCCCCAGAGCGCCACGACGCCCATCATGGCGGGTAGCACGATGACCTCGCGTGACAGCCAGGAGGTACGCCAGCGCGCGGCCGAGCGCCAGGCGCGTTCAGGGCGGCCAAGGTGGAAAAATGAAGCAAACAGTCCGGCAACCAGCAAGACCAGCGCCAACAGGCTGCCAAGTGCGTAAAACTGCACGGGATCCTGGCCCGGCAACAACTTGACGGTCGAGTACAACTGCCCGCTGTAGAGCGCCAGGAACAGGCCCTGGCCGGCACCGATCAATGTGGTCAGGAAAATAACTGAAAACGCAGGATGCATAATTGAGGTCCTATTCTCCAGTGTTCTCTTTGGCTTACCAACTCGTCTCGTCCAGGACGGGCATATTTTCTTCCGGCATTGGCAACTCGCGCTCTTTCTTCAACGGGTTATCGGCCCGCACCAGTTCATCCCCGTGGATGGTGATGTCCTTCTTGCGCTTCGGCAGGTAGTGGTTGGCCGGTTTTGTACCCCATTCGGGCATCAGCTGGTAACCGCCGTTTTCACGAATCATGGTCGCGACTTCCGACCCGGGATCGTTGACATCGCCAAACAGGCGCGCCTCCGCCGGGCAAGCCATCACACAGGCCGGTTTGCGTTCTTCTTCGGGTAATGATTCGTCGTAGATGCGATCCACGCACAGTGTGCACTTCTTCATGATTTTCTGTTCGCCGTCCAGCTCACGTGCGCCGTACGGACAGGCCCATGAACAGTAACTGCAGCCGATACACTTGTCGCTGTCCACCAGCACGATGCCGTCCTCCTCGCGCTTGTAACTGGCGCCGGTCGGGCACACGGGCACGCAGGGTGGGTCCTCGCAGTGCAGGCAGGACTTCGGAAAATGCACCGTCTCTGTGTTCGGAAACGTCCCCACCTCGAAGGTTTGTACACGGTTGAAGAAGGTGCCGGTCGGGT
>JAPHTE010000360.1 GCA_026196445.1 Lysobacterales bacterium | reverse complement strand
CTGGGCTCGGCGGTGCCGATGCCGGTACGCTTCAGGATGAACATGCCGAACCCGCCGCCGAATTCCAGCGACGTGGACTACGCCGGTAAATGGAGCAAGGGCGGCGAGGAGATCGACGTCGAGCAGCTGGTGCGTAACTGGCACCGCCAGATCCGGTAGAGAAAGGGACCGGATTCAATAACCCGGCCGGGCGACTCAACCGGAGGATCCCTCGGGCTGGAATACCTCTTCCACGCGGTCACCGAGCACGGCCGCCACCGCGAACGCCAGAGACAGCGAAGGCACGTACTTCTCCTTCTCCAGCATGATGATCGTCTGCCGGGTACAGCCGCTGCGGGCGGCCAACTCGGCCTGGGTCAACCCCCTCGCCTCGCGCAACTCCCGGACACGGTTGCGAATGCGGGCCTTAGCCATCGACACGACCGCCGATGTCCACCACCAGCAGGGCGATCGAGTGCACCAGGGAAACCACCACCACGATCCCGTAGGCCAGAATATAGAGCCAGCCGGCCGGTAGCACGCCCGCATCCTCGTGGGCGACGTAGAGTCCGATGCACGCCGCGTAGATGATAGCCGCCAGTGCGATCAACGTGGCTTGGGAGGCGCGAAGGGCCACCGCAGCGTCGCGCTCGTCCAGCTGGCCGCGCTTGCGGCCGCGCCACGCTAGAGTGCTCACAACCCCGTTGGTGGCCAGGCCCGCCAACAGCAGGGCGGCGATTGCCGTGCGTGCGCCCTGCCCGGCGTCGGTGGAGAGCTGGGAGACACCAGTCGTTGCAAAGATGACGCAGGAACCAAGCGCGACCAGGGACCAGACGGTGCAGACGACGACGGCGGACTTGCGGGCCAGGGACATGGCGACCTCCGGTTTTGCGAAATGTATGAAAAAGTTTACATAGCAGCGCCGGTGATGTCAAATTTTTCTTACACACGCCGCCCGAAGGGGCTCCTCTTAAGAAACGCCTCCCATCGAGACCTTCACCGATTGCCCGCTGACACCGCTGGCTTCTTCACTGACCAGGAAGGCGATCGTCTCGGCGACTTCGCGTGGCGTAGCCACCCTGCCCGCCTCGTACAGCGCCGCGCGCTCTTCCCACACCTGTTCCGGCGTAATGCCCCGTGCATCCGCCTCGGCCCGCGCTGAGCGGTTAGCCATCTCGGTGTGCACCCAGCCGGGCAGCACGGCGTTGGAAGTGATGCCATGGGCGCCGCCATCACGCGCCACCGAGCGTGCAAGGCCAATCAGGCCGGCCTTGGAGCAGTTGTAGGCGGATCCGGCGTGCTCGGCCACGTCACCCGCCGTCGACGAAACGTACACGCAGCGGCCATAACCATTACCGACCATGCTGCGCACGATCAACCTTGACAGGTAGAACGGCCCATCCAGGTTGATACGCATCGTTTCTTCCCAGGTGGCGATGTCCTGTTCCCAGATCACGCGTTCGTGGGCGGAACCGAGACCGTGGTTGCAAACAAAAATGGCGATTGGCCCAAGACGCTGCTCTGTCTCGGTCACTGCCTTAACACAACCTTCCTCTGTACTAAGATCTGCCACCAAGTAGTCCAGCCCCAACGTGGCAAGTTCCTGCTCACTACGTGCAACCCCCATAACCCGCGCGCCCCGTTCTGCCAGCAGCTTTGCAGTTTCACGCCCGATTCCACGCCCCGCGCCGGTTACCAGCGCTATCCTGTTTTCGACTCCGGTCATAATCTTTTCCGATAGATTGATGCGCGCATTATAATGCTTTTCCCCATAGCTCTTTGGGGATTATATGTTGTAAAATTAATATAATCGGCAATGAGTATGGAGCGCGTAAAAAACCTGACAATAAGCCATTGAAAATCCGTCTGTAAAACAGGTTCTCAAAAGTTTCAGCCAATACGAAATTAATTGACATTTATCAAGTCGGACGGGCAGCCCATGCCCTACTATGCATGCCGACGTTTTCATGATTGGGATCAATGTCTTTGTCAGAAGATCGAAGTGCCGTGTTTAAAAAACCTCTGCTACGGAGAGAGAATAGTTAGTGAACAAACCAACAGCAAAGAACAAGAATATTTTTTCAGTATCTGAACATACTGTTGAAATCATTACCAACTCAGGTGAGGGTGCACAAAAATGTGCCCAGATCTTCGGTCAGACCTGCGCCAAGATGGGCAATGGTGTCTGGACCGTGGAGATTATCCCTGCGGAAATCGAGCCGCCGCACCACACTGTGACCAGCACCTCGGGCAACATCATTCGATTCGGTACCGATAAAATCACCAACTGGGGTGACCAGTCAAAACTGGCCGTTGCCTTCAACGACCAGGTCTGCCTGTCACGCCACCGGCTTGATTCCTTCCAGGACGATTGCATCATCCTGCTGGAAAGCGCCTGGGAAAATCACGAGGACGAGAAAATCCGCACGATGTACGCGGAGGCCATGGAAGAAATGTCCTCCAAGAACTATCGCTTTGTGCTGGTTCCTATCGAGGAAGAAACCCTCAAGGTCGTGGATAACCCGCAGCACGGCAAGAACATGTTCGCACTTGGCCTGTTGGCGGAGATCTACCAGCGTGATGTTTCCATTATCGAACGGCAGATTGCGCAGATATTCAAGAAGAAGCCTGCCAAGGTCACCGAGCTGAATGTACAGCTGGTGAAGAATGGCATGGCCTGGGCGCGGGAAAACCTGGACTTCCAGGTAGACGTCAAGACTAAGCCCACCGATGAAGATCGCGTCGTCATGAACGGCAACCAGGCTGCCGCCCTGGGCGCGATCGCCGCCGGCATGGAATTGTGCGCGATGTACCCGATCACACCGGCCACCTCGGTTTCGCACGAGTTGGCTGCACTAATCGAAAACTATGGCGGCATCATTCACCAGGCCGAGGATGAAATCGCCGCCGCGGGCGTGGCGCTGGGCGCCTCCTACGGTGGCAAGGTCGCACTGACGGTGACCTCCGGCCCGGGTATGGCACTGAAGACCGAGTTCCTGGGCCTGGCCATCATGACCGAGATTCCACTGGTCGTGCTGGACGTTCAACGTGGCGGCCCGTCGACGGGCCTGCCGACCAAGGTCGAGCAATCCGATCTGCTGTCCTCGATTTATGGTCAGCATGGCGATGCTCCGCGTGTCGTTATCGCGCCGCGGTCGATCGAGGAGTGTTTCCACGCCATCGTTACCGCGCGCCGCATCGCCGAGGCATTCCGCTGTGTCGTGATCGTGCTGACTGATGCCAACCTGGCCACCGGTGTACAGCAATTTACACGGCCCAAGCTCGACGTGCGCTGGCAACAGCAGCCGGTGGATTTCTCGCCGCTGCCCGAAGGTATGCGACCCTACGAATGGGACCACGAGACCGGCTTGTCGCGGCGCGTGGTTCCCGGCACCCCCGGCGGGCAGCACACCGTCACCGGCCTGGCACACGATGAATACAGCAACGTGTCCTATCACCCGGACAGCAACGAACGCGGTTGCAAGATGCGCAGCCGCAAGCTGGCGGTGTTCCAATCGACACTGATGCCACCCGAAGTCCATGGTGACGAAGAAGGCGACCTGCTGGTGGTCGGCTGGGGTTCAACCCAGGGCGCTATCGACGAGGCCGTGGACCGCGCCCGCGAACAGGGCCTGAAAGTGTCCAGTTGCCAGTTGAGCTTCCTGTCACCGCTCGAACCTGGTCTGAAAGAGATTTTCAGCCGCTTCAGGAAGGTCATGACGGTGGAGATCAACTACTCCGATACCCTGGGCGACGCTTACATCACCGAAGAAACACGTCGCATGGGCCAGCTCGCTTGGTTGTTGCGCGCGCACACGCTGGTCGATATCGATTGCTGGACCAGCTGCCCGGGCCAGCCGCTCCGGCCCAACGACATCTATAACTCGATCATTGCCAAAAGTGAGGAGGGAGCGTCCAAATGAGTAGTATTCCAATTTCCCTGCTGGGTCTCGAGGACGATTCCGCAACAGAATGCCTGGTAGCCGATGATTACCAGAAGAAAGAAGGCAAGTGGTGTTCCGGTTGCGGCGATTTTGGCGCCCTGAACGCGGTCAAGCGCCTGCTGGCGAAAGAACAGCTCAAGCCCGAAAAAATTGCATTTGTATCCGGAATCGGTTGCTCCAGCCGCTTCCCGCACTATGTGAATTCCTACGGCTTCCACGGCATCCACGGTCGGGCATTACCGATCGCGACCGGCCTGAAGCTGGCACGCCCCGACCTCGACGTATTTGTGGTCACGGGTGACGGTGATTGCACCTCGATCGGCGCCGGTCACTGGATCCACGCCACGCGTTACAACACCAACATGACGGTGTTGCTGCTGGACAACAACATCTATGGCCTGACCAAGAACCAGACGTCACCGACCACGCCGATGGGCCACTCGTCGATGACGTCCCCGCGCGGCACGGTCCTGCCACCGCTCGATCCGCTGCAGGCGACGCTGGGTATCACCAACGCGTCGTTCGTAGCACAGACCGCCGACTGGGTGCCGGCGCACCTGTACGCAACGCTGGAAGCGGCGTACCACCACAAGGGCTTTTCGTTTGTCCGTATCCTGCAGCGCTGTCCCAAGTTCACCGCGGACGTGTTCCTGGAAAATGTCAAGGACCCGAATCTGACCGAACTGCTGGTGCACAAAGAAGGCGTCAATGCGCCCGGGCTGGACAAGTTGTTCACCAACCAACGCACCCACGATCCGAAAGACCTGGACGAAGCCCGCCTGCTGGCGGCACGCACCGATAAGCTACGCCTGGGTATCTTCTTCAAGGATGGTAGCCGCCCCGTCTACGACGAAATCCGGGCCGTACCACCCGTATCTCCGGAAGAGAAGGTTAGTAAACTTGAGAAGGAGTTTGACCGCTATGCCGTTTGAAGAACGTAACGCCTGCGCACTCGACGCGGTACGTCCCCGCATCGAACAGTTTCATTCCTCCCTGGTCGTCACTGCGGAACATATCCGCGGCCTGCTGGGCGGTTCCGGTAGCAGCAAGGAAGACCAGGACGAGGCCCTGGGGTTTTTCGCCAAGGGCAAGATGAACCTGGATCGTTTCGCGACCTTTGCACCGAAAAGCAAGAGCCTGGGGCCGGAAGCCGAGGCACCCGTCAAGGCCGCACTGGAAGTCGTCAAGTCGCTGGCGGACGAGGGCGATGAACTGTTTATCGTAAAGACCGAGCCCGGCAGGGGCCTGGGTCACGAGTTGAGCGTCAGGCTGGCCAAAATCGGCACCGCTTTCGCGGCCGGCCGGATG
>JAPHTE010000190.1 GCA_026196445.1 Lysobacterales bacterium | reverse complement strand
GAAGCATTGAAACTGCAATTTGTCGAGGACAAGCTGGTACTCGAGGACAATGGCCAAACGCTTGAATTGTACGATATCGGCCCGACACCGCACGCTGAGCATATCCTGGTGGCTTACCTGCCGGAAACCGGCGTCCTGTTCGAAGCAGACCACTTTGTGAACCCGACCAACGGTCGTATGCCACCGGCGCAACCGGTCACAAAGCACCTGGCCAAGTCTATCGACAAGCTGGGCCTGGATGTGAAAACCATCCTCAGCGCACACAGCCCGCGCGTTGCGAGCATCGATGACTTACACGAATCAATGGCACTTGCCAAGGACAGGACGAAGCACGCCAGTCCATAGTCAGAAATGTAGGGGCCGGGTTTCGTAGCGATGGCGAGTGTCGTGACGGTTCGATACTTGCCGGACGAAAATTGCGGAACCCGGTTCTTACAGTACTCTTAGTCACCAAGAGTCGGGCAAGGTTATTGCGGCGCTCTCCCGGTAGTCACAGTATCATGGAGAGGTGATGCTTTTAGGTGAGAGGTTGCACGGTATTTGCACTATAACGAAAAATGCAATAGAGAGCCCTCAACCCATCCTTCCAACCAATCTTTTTTCCTTCCTTGTAACTCCTGGGTTGGTACGCGATGGCACACTCCCAAACACGGCACCGTTTTAGAGCAATTTTTGCAACCATTTCCGGTTCGATACCAAACCGGTCCTCCTGTAGATCCATGGATTGGATAACGTCCCGCCTGAACAATTTGTGACAGGTTTCCATATCTGAAATATTCAAATCTGTCATCATGTTGGAAATGAATGTCAGCGCCTTGTTCATCCAGGTGTGCCAGAAATACAGCGTCCTGTGAGTCTGCGGCCGTAGATAACGGGACCCGAACACAACGTCGACCTCATCACGCAATAATGGCTGCAACAACTCCCTGTATTCCAGCGGGTCATATTCCAGGTCCGCGTCCTGTATACCCACGAAATCGCCAGTCGCATTGGCAAAACCGGTTCTCAGTGCAGCGCCCTTGCCTGAATTTGCTTTGTGCTGCAGCACCTTTATTTCAGGATGCAGCGCCTCCAGCCGACGTGCAATTTCCAAGCTACCATCGCTTGAGCCATCGTCGACAATGAGAATCTGCAGATGCAGTTTCTCCGAATTCAATTCAAGTGTCCGCTCAATACACGTTGCCAGCGTCGAGGCTTCGTTATAGCAAGGCACGACCAGGGAAAGGGTACAGGCTTGTGTAATGTGTGCCGGGGTTTCCATGCACGATGTCATGTAGAAGAGCCGCCATCACTGATGGCGGCGTGGCTATTGATGCCGTCTGGCAGACATTGGTTCATTTGAATACGGTTAAGTCATTCAAGGCTGGACCTGCACATGCTGTCGCTGCCTGCGCCTTTGCTTCGCTGCACGCGGTGTGCTGCTTCCAGATCGGTACGGTTCGCGACACGTTCACGGCCGAAAAATTGCGCCCGTGCTCGCTGATCTTCGCTTGCCAGCACCACGGGGTGTGATGGGGACAGGTCCTCTTCGTTCCCGGAACGGATTCTCATCAGCCTGGTGAAGTCCGGCACGCCCGGATTGCGCACATAGTTTTCTGGTGGCTGCGCGACTGGCCAGGCGCGCTGGTTAACCAGCGACCCATCCGCCGACGGAGCCAGAGGCGTCAATTCAGATTTGTTCTTTGACCCCTTGCCTTTGCCTTTGCCATTGCCTTTTCCGCCAATATGCAGACGGAAAAGCTCATAGAATGGGCTTTCCCATGTCGGGTCCGTGTACGAGGCAAAGGTCACCGCATCACCGACCACGCTCAGTCCCCTTGGGAACGACGAATACGGCCAGCCACTCTCGTCAAAACCTGGTGCGACCTCAACGTAGCCGAGCGTGTCATCCGGATGGATGATCAGCAGCTCCTGGCCCAAAAAGTGTTCGTCCCATTCCTTTTCAGGGTCGGTGAAAATATTGGCTCCGGCGACGATGGTGTCACCAAGCAGGACCATCGAGTAGACGTAACCATAGCCGAAATCGCTTGATTCGAGGGCCGCCAAATTACCGTTCGAATCGACCTTGATAATGGGTTCGATGACATTGGAGTCGTCGTCAAACCTGAACGTGTTCGTGTAAAAACCGCCATTGCGTTCAATACCGAGATCAAAGGTACGGTGATCGCGCGTGATGGGCAGGGCCACCCACTCGCTGAAGTATTCCAGCGTGTCATCCGCATTGATCCGGTACATGGCATTCTCATTACACGGGCCACACTCGAAATACAGGTCGTTAGCGAATTCGTTGGCAAGGAATTCCATCGGCAACCAACCGGGTGCAAACGATACAAAGGTATTGCCGCTCGCCGACGCCGGGTCGATGACCGACACGCTGCCGCCGGCGGTAATCTTGACGATCTTGTTAATATAGGGGTTGCTACAGCCGGGCTGATCCTGGACGCACTCACCAGCAACGTTGGCGCCCAGAATATACAGCGAGCCGTTGAACTTGCGCACCAGGGCCGGGATCTCGCTAGTATAGAAATAGTCGAGTTCATCGATATTCGCGAAGGCGCCACCGTCGGAGTTGACCGGCACCACGCTGACCTGGTGCGCCGGAGTGACCCGGACCAGTTCGTGTCTTTCACTGCCGGGCGCGCCAAGGTTGGCGACCAGGTAGAGATCATCACCGATGACCTGCATCGGCGGGTAGTTGATTCCGGGGTAAAAACCGTAACCATCCGGGTTGATTTCGATCACTTCCGAGCTGCCGTCGTCGTTGAGCCTGACCAGTTCATAGTCGCGGCCCGGGCCACAGGGTGAGTATCCACCGGCGGTTTTTGCAATCATGTACACAGCACCGTTGAACTCAACCATGTTGCGCGGGCGCGCCGGCCCGTTCGCATACACGTCGGTGATCTCGACCGACGGTTTTTTACCCGGTGTCACGCGTTGCGGTTCGAGATCAAACACGCGCGCAGAGGCCACTTCCGAACCGTCATCGAGGAGCAATGGTACACGCAGGCTACCAGCCGACATCAGACGGTCGCGGTAGATGCCAAATTTTTCAATATGACCGGCGCGGTATGTCAGGGAGCCATCATCGGCATACACCCGTGGAATGTCGGGTCCGCCCATATCGGCGTTCAACTCCTTGCGTGCGCTGCCGTTTTTAAGCGATGAAAACTCGTATGAACCGTCAGCGTTCTGTGCATAGAAAAAGAGCTGGTCGTTAAATGCCTTGATGGTGCGATCGTCGTAATACGGGTAACCCGCGAAAGAATCGCCTTCCGGGTTGAAATTGTGGATTTTCGGGCCACCTTTATCGCGAATCTCAGCAAGTTCGTAACCCTTCAGTTCACTCCAGCCAATGGCATACAGGGTATCGTTCTCGACGGCAAAGCGGGTATCGAAGGGCAGGAAGCCGATGACTTTCGGCTCGGCGGTTTCATTTTCCTCGACAAACAAACGTTCGACCGTGATGCCGTCTGCATTCAACGCCGTTGTATCAACCGGTGCCAGGGACTGTACATTTGCGGCAGAATTGTCAGCCACCCGCGAGGCCTGCAAGGTTGGCCCACAGGCTTCACTTCCCGGCGAAGACAAGGATGAGGTGTCGATCAACCCCTCGGGTGACAGCACCGACGTAACACTCAATTGCGGTGTAATACCCATCAGCTGGCTGATCTGCTGGCCTGCTGATGACTCCGTGGAAGCGGAAGCTCCGCCAAACATCACGCTACAACTCAAGTCCCCGTTTGGAAAACCTAGTTGATTGAAATAGTCTGACCTACAGCAACTCTGCCCATTACTGCATGCTGAACGTGTTTTGCAGAATGTGCCTGTGAGATCCAGGTTCACACCCCAGCAGCATGCAATGGCCTTGTCAAATTGAGTTTGCGTCGTCGCCATTGCGTAAAATGATATTGCGGTGGCCGTAAATAACAATAACCACCGAACTGTCTTTGGTATATTTTCGGTTACTGGTTTGCCTTGCATCGATACCCCTCCTACTTATTCGGGCTTATTCACTTCTTACGGTTATTGAAGCTGTGCGAGAAACTGTCAAAAATGACAAGCACTAACTGAGCATAGTCCAGAGTTCAAGATTTCTCTACATAGCCAGATTCGCCCTCCCGAAACTGCCTGGCGAATAGTTCCGAATTATCTGCGCTGATGAAGCGGCAAAGGTTTACCCATAAAGTATTAGGCTATGATATCTGCATTGAGGAAACGGTTTTTTTACAACCCATGACCTATGCTTACACTGGCCAGGTCTAAGAGAACTCGACCGTATATGCATGCAAAAACCCAGGCAATGAACAAAACAGGACATAACCGGCCTGGCAGGGCTGCGAGTTGGCTGCTGTCATGGTTGGCGCCAGTGGTTATCGGGTTTGCTTATTTCGCTGCCTATTATCCGGGTTTTACCAACCACGATTCGCAATCGATCTGGCTCAACGCCTTTCAATACGTCGCCGACCCAATGGTAATACCCATCATGGACTGGTACGCCCCGGCCCTCAACCTGCTGCGTATCCTCGCACTGAAATCCGGGCTGGGCGTGGCGGGTTTTCACGCCCTTTTTTGCCTGCTCACTTATGGCACCTGGGCAGCGCTTGTCGCCACCTTGTTATCCAGGCCCTGGCACCGATTCTACGCCCACGGCTTGCTGCTGCTGCCATTTATCGGGGCCAACCTGGCGTTCCAGGTACCTGACACCTGGCTGGCGATAGGGTTCGCCTGGTTGATTATTGCACTGAGGCTCGGAGTCTTTACTGGCAGTCCGCGCAAACACGCCTGGTTAGTACCCAGCCTTTATTTTTTTGGCAGTTTACTGCTACTGGGCTCGCGCCAGAATGCCCTTTTGGTGCTTCCGGTGCTCATGGCCGTTCCGTGGTTGCTCAACTGCCATCCTTCTCTGGCCGTTCGCCGTGCCTGTATTGCCGCACCACTAACTGCGCTGATCGCGGTCCAGGCGATTGCTTTCACCATGCCGCTGCGTGAGCAGCACAAGGCAGATATTTACATGGCCTTCGAGACCATCGGTGTATGGAAATCCATCGTGGCATCGCGTTCCGCGGTGGAACTGGCGGATCTGCAACCACCGCGTGTCTTTGCCGCGCTGTCGCAACCACCGGCCTATTACCTGGCCCGCTGGAACCCGTCGGATGTCGACGCCATCATTTGGGACCTGCCCGAATTCGCTGATCGCTCCAATTTCAACGAACCCGTGGCCGGAATGATTCGCAAGGATTTCTTCAGGTTCGTGTTCCGTCACCCGCTGCACTATGCGCGCATGAAGCTGAGCTTTGCCCGCAACGGGCTGGGGTTGTCTGCACCAGATGCTTTACCGGTTTCAAGCCCACCCACTGATGCCTGGATCGACCAGTTGGGCATCCCGCTCCACCACACGCCTCTGTTCAAACCATTGACAATGAGACTGCTGGACCATGTCTACGCCAGCCAGCCCTTATGGGCGCCATTGAGCGCACCATTGGCCTGGTGGATGGCCGCGATCGTGGTGTATATCTGGCGTTATGAGCAGCGGCGCGTAACACGCTTTGACGCGGGATGGCTAACACTGATCGCCGCCTATTACCTGACCATCCTGCTGTTTGCCCCGATCTATTTGCCCAGGTACGTTTTTCCGGTATGGGTGGTGCTTGGCGTTGGAACAATACGCCTGTTATTGGCCCCCAGTCCCCTGCCTGAATTAACACCTTCTAAGGCAGATAGGGACTCCATTAAGTGATCATGGTGCAATGCCGGTAACTCCCGGTGGTAATCTCACCAACGACCACCACGTGCAGAAACGAACAACAGAATCAATCACCCTCTGCCAAGTAGTCAATAGTACCCGCCACGTCGCTTGCATCGATACCAAGTAACTGGCTTTCGGTGCCCGCAATGCGCGCCTGGGCATAGGGTGCATATTCCGGGTCAGCCATGAACGCGTTCATGGCGTCCTCGGATGGAAACTCGATCAGGGCGATCACGTCTGCCTCGTATTCCTTGCCCTCCAGCGTCGTGACATTGGCGCTGCGCGACAGGTATTTGCCGCCGTGGCGATGGACCAGGCCATGGACGTTGGCAGAATATCCAGGTAACCAGCTTTCATCTTTCAGTTTTACTTGCGCGATCATGTAGTGTGGCATTGCATCGTTCTCCCGTTGCTAAATTTGGCGAAATCTTTTCTCAGTATAGGAGACGGAGTAAATTATTCTTGTGCCCAAGGCAGGCAGCCAAAGGGCCGGAGCCATCAACTTATAAGACCCTGGTCACGATTGGCACAGGCACTGCCGCCGGGTGTTTGATAGACTTCCCGCCTGTTTCTGATCTGGACGATTAAAGGAATTCACGTGAAAAAACTGATTATTCTCCTGGCACTGTTGCCCCTGGCGGCCTGCAACAACGAACCTGCCGAGGTCACTACCACGGCTGAACCAGCCCCCGCCCTGCCCGCCGGCATCACGCTGGTGGAGGAATTCAAGGGTGACGACAGCGGTATTTCCATTCCATACGCCAAGTACAAGCTGGCCAATGGCCTGACCGTGATCCTGCACGAGGACCATTCCGATCCGCTGGTGCACGTCGATGTGACCTACCACGTGGGCTCCAACCGCGAGGAAGTGGGCCGTTCCGGTTTTGCACACTTCTTCGAGCACATGATGTTCCAGGGTTCAGCCAACGTGGCTGACGAGGAGCATTTCAAGATCGTTTCCAACGCCGGTGGCACGTTGAACGGATCAACCAACTCAGACCGGACCAACTATTTTGAGACCCTGCCGGTCAACCAGCTGGAAACAGCACTGTGGCTGGAAGCCGACCGCATGGGCTTTTTACTCGAAGCGGTCACCCAGGAAAAATTCGAGGTGCAGCGTGAAACGGTCAAGAACGAGCGCGGTCAGCGCGTGGACAACCAGCCCTATGGACGCGTGTTCGAAACCCTCGGCGTTTCACTCTATGAGCAGGATCATCCGTACTACTGGCCGGTCATCGGCTGGCTCGAGGATTTGAACCGCGCCGATGTCAACGACCTGAAACGCTTCTTCCTGCGCTGGTACGGGCCGAACAACGCGGCCTTGACCATAGGTGGCGACATCGATCCGATGGCGACACTTGAATTGGTCAACAAGTACTTTGGCCCGATCCCGGCCGGACCTGAAGTCGTCAACCTGCCCAAGCAACCTGCGAAGCTGGATGAAGACCGTTACGTAACGCTGGAAGACAATATCCACCTGCCGGCCATCGCCATCACGATTCCGACGGTGTACGCCCGTCACGATGACGAAGCTGCACTCGACACGGCCGCCCAGATCATGGGCCAGGGCCAGGCCTCGTTGCTTTACCAGCGCCTGGTGCAAACCGGACGGGCGGTTCAGGCCACCGTCAACCACCCCTGCCGTGAACTTGCTTGCACGATGAATTTCATCGTCGTGCAAAATCCTGCCTCTGGTGAAACACTGGCGGAGATGGAGGCAGCCGTGCGTGAAACCCTGGATGAATTTGCCGAGCGTGGCGTCAGCGAGGACGACCTGCAGAAATTCAAGGCCCAGTACGAGGCAGGCCAGGTATTCGGCCTGCAGAGCGTTGCCGGAAAAGTATCCACATTGGCGGCATTCCAGACTTACACCGGCAGCCCGGCCGGTATCGCCGAGGACATCCAGCGTTACCTGAATGTCCAGCTCGAAGATGTTACACGGGTGTTCAACCAGTACATCGCAGGCAAACCGGCTGTAATCCTCAGTATCGTTCCCAACGGCCAGGTAGAACTGGCCGCCAAACCACAAAACTTTGAACCAGCCGAGCGGGATATTCCGGATAGCTTTGGCGACGAGGGCAGTGAATTGGCCCTGCGGCCCGTACAGGACAACTTCGACCGCAGCCAGAAACCGGTGCCGGGCGCCAACCCCTCGGTCGAGTTGCCGGCCATCTGGGACACCAGGCTGGCCAATAACGTGCGCGTGCTGGCGGTACCCAACTCCGAAACGCCCACGGTTACGATCCGGGCCAGCTTCGCCATGGGTCAGCGGGACGAGCCAAAAGGCAAGGCTGGCCTGACCTCACTGACAGCTGCCCTGATGGGCGAGGCCACGCTCGAGCGCAGCGCGGCCGAGTTCAGCGAGGCACTGGAGCGTATCGGCGCCAGGATCAGCGTCAACGCCGGTCAGTACCAGACCACGGTGACCGTCAACACGCTGAGCAAGCACCTCGACAAGGCCATGGCGCTGATGATGGAGCGTGCGCTTAAACCGGCCTTCACACAGGAGGACTTCGACCGTGTCAAGCGCCAGACCATCGAAGGCCTGATGGCCGCGCGCAAGACGCCCAATGGCCTGGCAGGGCGGGCGATCAGTTCTGTGTTGTATGGCGCCGAACACCCGTTGTCCTACCCGTTGGCAGGCATCCCTAAAACCGTCGAAGCGATTACCCTGGATGACGTGAAAGCCTACTACGCGGCACACTTCCCTGCCCACCTGACCGGTATCACGATGAGCTCCAGCTTGCCTCAGTCGGAAATCATTTCTGCATTACAGGGGTTTGCCGAACTCGAGGTCACCGAACCATACCGCGTGCCGGTTGACGACCTGCCGGAGATCAAGGGCCGTACGCTTTACCTGGTCGACAAGGAAGGCGCGGCACAATCCAGCCTGCGCACCGCGCAGCCATCGATCAAGTACGACGCGCTGGGTGACTTCTACAAGGCCGGCCTGGCCAACTTCAACCTGGGCGGCACCTTCAACAGCCGTATCAACCTGAACCTGCGCGAAGACAAGGGTTATACCTACGGTGCACGCACGCGTTTCAGTGGCGGACAGGAGTTTGGCAGCTTCGGTTTCTCCAGCGAGGTCAACAAGGATGCGACCGCCGCATCGATCACCGAGGTGCTGAATGAACTGGAAAGCTACGCTACCGACGGCATGAGCGAGGAAGAGTACGACTACATGCGTTCAGCCATCGGCCAACGCGACGCCCTGCAATATGAAACCCCGGGCAGCAAGCTGGGGCTCCTTGGTAATATCCTGCGTTATGATTTACCGCTGAACTACCGCACGCAGCAGAACAACATCCTCAGGGAAACCGACCGGGATACCCTGAATACGCTGGTCGGCGAATTAATCGAACCGGAAAACATGGCCATCGTGGTGGTCGGTGACGAGGCCAGCATCCGCGGGGAACTGGAAGCGCTCGGCATGCCCATCCAGAAGCTTGACGAGGACGGCTTTGCGATAGACTAGGTAACCGTGTTCGTCCAATTGAAAAAGGCCGGGTTAATCCCGGCCTTGATCTGTTGACGCCACCCCAAGCTCGACAAGTTAACGTCACCCCGGGCTCGACCCGGGGTCCATTTTTTAAGGTTCTAACTAACCGTCGCCGGAGTCGCCTTCCTTGCAGGTGCAGCCGTAGTCATTGCAGCCGATGGTATCTTCCTGGCAGATGGGCGCCATGGCAACACAGTCTGCGGCTCCTGCGCAGGCGCAGTTGCCGCCGTTACAGGTGTAATCGCGTGTGCCGCCCGTCGAACCTGCCGACAGCGTGGTGGATGGGCTGCGCTGACACGCGCTGCCGCAAAGCTCGATGGCCTGGCGCGTATCGCCAGCTTCCAGGGATTTCTGAAGTTCTTTCGACAGCGTCGGGGCCCGCGCACTGACCGCCTTTACGGATCGCTTGGGTTTCTCTGTCTTGACCGCCTTGACCTTTGCGGCCGTTTGCTGCGCCATGACAGGGCAAGCCACCAGTGCGGCACCGATAATAAATACTGCGATGAGCAAGTGCCGTTGAAATGAAATTTGGATAATCTGCATGATCCGGCTCCCGGTAATAGTGTCCCCCGTTCAAGCTGTTCGCATACCTTTGAGTATAGGAGAGATCCGGTGAATCACCTTTTTTCGGTTACAGCCGTCTATCCAACCACCGTCTTCAATGGTTGCAGCAATGACCGTGGTGCTGCCAGGAACGCCTCGCAGGCCGCATTATCCGTCTCATCGGTGAATGGGTAGCCCGTGTCGTCGAGGAAACGGTGGAACGCGTCTTCGTCACCCTCGGGCACCAGGAACCCGGCCAGGATGCGCGCGTTGGCCGCAGCGTGGTTCCGGTAGTGGAACAGGCTGATGGACCAGCGTCCGGCCAGCACCTTCAGGAATTCGAGCAACGCACCCGGGCGTTCGGGAAATTCAAAGCGGTAGATGCGTTCGCGCTGGCTGGACGGCAAACGTCCGCCGACCAGGTGGCGCAGATGCAGCTTGGCCACCTCGTTGCCGGACAGGTCCTGCACACCGTAGCCGGCTTCCTCCAGCCTGGCCTGTAGCCGCCCGGCAGGCTCTTCCAGGCGAACACCGACAAAAACATGCGCCTCCCGCTTGCCCGCAAAGCGGTAATTGAACTCGGTCACCGAGGACTGCCCGAGGGTCTCGCAAAACTCGAGAAAGCTGCCCGGGCGCTCGGGGATCGTCACCGCCAGCAGCGCCTCTTTACCCTCACCCAACGCACAGCGTTCCACCACGTGGCCAAGACGGTCAAAATTCACATTGGCGCCACTGAGCACCGCCACCCAGTCACCTTCCGGCAAACTGTCATCAGCGTGGCTGGCCGCGTACTG
>JAPHTE010000207.1 GCA_026196445.1 Lysobacterales bacterium | reverse complement strand
TGATGCCATTCCAGCCGGCCTTCCAGGTATTGTTCGAAGCGAACATTCAGATCGAAAATATCCCGCAGGTAATTCAACGGAACCGCCTCGACGTCCGCGGCCAATGACAGGTCACCATTGGTCATGTAAGAACCGTGCATGCAGAACTTTGCACCACTGTCTTCACCTATGCACGTGCGGCTTAGCGACAGTGATTTGGGCGTCCATTGCAGTGCCGCCTGCTCCTGTAATTCAAATTTATATTGCTGGTAGGCCGTGACCAGCAACTTGTCGAGCACGCCCCGCCACGGGTGGTCAAGGGGTGACTGCTTGTTGGTCGGTTCCAGGACCATGGTCGTTTGCATGGTCAAGGGCTCGGCTGCCAGGTTTGCATTGAGCCTGTAGTGTTCACCGGTGGGTTCAATCGTCAGGGACAATGTGTTTAGCGGTGTGCTCCCCCAGATCAGTTCCGATGCTTCCACTTGCACGCTCGGAATTATCGCCGGTTGACCGTCGGTGTGCGCGGTGACCGCCAGTTGCCTGGCGCTGAAATCATTCCAGGTGAGTTCACTCGCCTGTAGTTGCACGTCCAGCAATGAATGACCGGTACTGCTGGAGTACCGCCCTGTCAATTCAAGGTTGCCGGTGGCACCCTGCAAAAGCATGGTGGGTAAGCGCCCGTTGAATTTCAAATGTACACCGGCAGGTTTCGAAGCCGTACCATCCAGTTGCAGCACGGCATTGTCGGTGGACAGCTCCACATCATCAAAGGCCACGCTGTCGAGTGCCAGTGCATCACCCGCCAGGCTGAATGCACCATGACCGTCAACTGATACTCCGCGGATCGAGCCAGACAGCGAAGCAAGCCTGATCCGGGTTATTTCGGACCGGCTATCCGCACTCACCTCAACTTCCGCATCCAACTGACCAGGCCAACCAGGCAGCAGAGGTTCAGGGTTAACACCGCTGGTGTGTATCTGCATGTCCCAGAACAATCCGTTTTTCCAGTCAGCCCCTGCTTCACCACTGATGTTGCCGCCCAGCACCTCGCCGCCAGGAATAGTCATGCGGGTCGAAGTCCTGTTTCCACCACCGGTGATTTCCAGCCGGCCCGGCGGGTAATGCCCCAACTTGATTATCAACTCACCGGCGGCTTGCCAATCATCGAGACTGCCATTCACAGTCAACCGGCCGGAGGGGCTGGAGAAGTCCGGTGATGTATTCGTTAATGGCCAATCGAGGTTGCGCCAGTCGACCAGGGCTTCGACAGCATTGTTTTCGATGTCGATATCGGCTGCCAGGTCGATCATGAGATTGGTGCCGATCACCCCCACCCTGCCCTGGGGGATTTCCAATCCGTTTTTCGACCAGTTCAATTCGAGATCACCCAGCAACTGCTGGCCAGCAGGCCAGGCCGTAACCCATGGCGACAAATCCAGTTGGCGGATGGCAAGCTTAACTTCAGCGCGCTTACCCGGTGACCAATCCGCCGTTCCGCCAGCCTCCAGGTCCAGACCTGTCCCGGTTAGCGTTAATCGCTCCAGTTGCACGCCGGCGGTCGACAGAACACCGGAGACGGCAAGATCGAGCTGTTCGGTACCCAGTTCAAGACCGGGACTGGCCAGTGTGAACTGCAATTTCTCCAGCTTACCGGTGGACTCCAGCCAGAACGGAAAATCCAGGCCAGGCACACCTGCGTTCCCTTGTTTCTCGACACGGCCTCTGGAAGTAACGGAGATATCAAAGGGCGACTCCAGTGCGAACAGGCCATCGAGCGTCACTTCGATACCGGGGGACTGTAACGCAAGTTGTTCGATCTCCAGCTTGTCGTCCAGCGTGGCACTGAAACGGAGTGATTCGGCCACGGTGAATGGAGCACCATCGTCTTCCCGAAACGTGAGATTGCTGATTTCTGCCGTTTGTAAATAAACACCAATAGGCAAACGTAAAGCCTCGAGCACGGACCGGGCCTGCATATCAGCTTCGGTATCCTCAACTTTTTTGCCGCTCGACAGGGTGACAATCTCCACGTCCCGAAGCACAAGGGACGACACCTGGATGGTTAGTGGCCACAAACGGGGGCTGGCCTTGATTTCCAGCCGTCGGGCAGATACTTCAAAGGTCCCGGACAGGTACTCGAAATCCTGGATAATAAATCCTGACGCCAGGTCGCCATTCACACGTAAAGAGCGAACAGACCCCATCGCAGTATTTTCCACCTGCCCCCAAATCCAGGCAGCACCAGACGGGGTTTTCAGCAACCACCAGGCAGAGGAGACCAATAACAAAACCAGCACCAACGGCAAAGCAATCAGAACGAACTTCATTATTGAAATGCGACGGCGGCGGCTCATAACAACGGTGTGCCAATGGTCAGGTGAATTCGCCAGGGGTCTCCTTTCAGGTCCAGGCCTTGTGCAATATCCAGACGCAGTGCACCAATTTTTGAGTACCAGCGCAGCCCGAAACCTGTGCCCATTTTCAGACTGGGTGAACCCCAGTCGTTGAAAGCATTGCCAATATCGACGAATGCCGCAGCGCTCCAGTCCTCAAGGAATCGGTACTCGACCTCGGTGCTGGCCGAGAGGATGTTATTTGAACCCAGACCATTGCTGTCGAGCAGTTCGAACGCGTAACCCCGAACACTCCTGCCGCCACCTGCTTTGAAACGGTATTGGCTTGGTAGTTCGGTAGTGGAAACGGCCAGCTCAACATCATCCACGGGTATGTTGACCGTGCTGGTCCGTGCGTTTGAATAACCTGCTTCAGCACGCAATAGGAACTTCCAGCGTTCGCCAGCCAGGAAATTCCAACGACTGGACAGGTAAACCTGGCTGAATTCGGTGTCCGAGCCCCAGGCGCTATTGGAAGTAAATACCCAGGCCTTTTCGTGGTGGCCAGCAGTATAAAAACCGGAGCCGTGGATATCCGGCCAATCCCATTCCATACCGACGGCCGCTGAGTTACTGGTATTCTTTAACAAGCCTGCAAACCAACCCGGGTCCTGTGGGTCCATGAGTGCCGTGCCCGCGTTCTGGGTCAGGCTTAAATCACGTGTCTCGTTGAGGTACTCGATGAACACGGTTTCAAACAATTGTTCATACCGACCCTGCATGTTCCGGGCCCTGGTTTTACCCATTTTCCATGAGAAACCCGAGACAGTTCCCCGGGCAACATCAAAACGACGTTCCAGGTCACCGCTTTGTGAAACCTCCAACTGTTGTTTTTCCGACATCAGCCCGGCAGAGGCAATCCAGAATTGGCGCGGGTTTGTTTCACGTGGCAGGCGATAGTTGGTCTGCACTGCAAACTCGTTGTCCTTCTGCTGCCAGCCGAATCCGATATTCAAATTGTCACCGCGTGAGCTCAGCAGGTGCCGGCTCCAGAGAAATTGTCCGCGGACCAGTGTATCTGTCCCGAAACCAAGGGTGCTTTGGTATGTGTTTTTCGCTCGTGGTACAAAATTCACATCCAGGTCGACACGCGCCGGGTTTATTGCAAGATCCCGGCGCTCAACCACTTCCACGTCCTCGAAATATCCGGAACGCCATAAATCGAGACGAAAGTTTTCCAATAACAGTGAATTGTATGCGTCGCCCATTTGAAAACGCTGGAACCCGGCCAATACACCCTCGTTCAATATATCCTGGTTGAACGTGACCTTGCCCATGACAGCCTGTGGCCCCGTATCCAGAACCAGCGCCAGGCGGGCCGTATTGGCCATTGGGTCCACGCTGATGCTGTGGCGGGTAAATTTGGCCTGCAGGTAACCTGCCGCTTCGAGTAGTTCGGAAGCTTCGAGCTTGGCGGCGTCCCAGGTCGTCTGGTTGAGTACTTCACCTTCTTCGAGAGGAAACTCCCGGGACCATTCTTTGATAGGTTCCAGTGTGCCGCCCGGCCCTGTCACCGCGAGTTGTATTTCTGTCACAATGACCGGTGGGCCGGCCTCTATACCAATACTCAGAAGCCATTTACCCTCTTCCTTTGCCCTGATACTCACGCTGATCACGGGGTTGAAATAGCCGTACGGACGCATCGCGTTCCTCGCTGCATTTTTGGCGTCTGCCAGCAATTTGTTTTGCAGCCTTTGGTTGAGCCTGGCACTACTACCCACCCGGTAGGCCGAAACATGACTGATCACGTTGCCCAGCATGGGTTCATCAATACCTGATATCTCGTACTCAATTTCATCAGCACACACCGGTGACCCTGGAACCAGCACCAGCGTGGCAATGAGTAAACGAAGAAGTCGGTTAAGATGCATGGGTGAACCGGTGTGTGTCATACAGGGCCTTGATTATCGCATAAAGAGCCATACTGCTTTCTGCCTGGAACCTGGCTGAACCCGGGCCCGCGTTGATAGGGGCTTCAGTCTGACCCCAATCTAGAAGTCAAGTTGCTCGGGTTGCCCAAGCAGTTACAAGCCCGAACGGGCAGGAAAACTACAAAACACTGATCGAAGACCAGTAAACCTTCTTGCGCTGTTCAATAGCATGGAACAGACTGTCAATGGTAAGTTAAGAGAAACGTAATGTTTTTTTGGGTAAAAAATGAGATTGTGGTCAATACATCCCGGGTACCTGGATGTCAAAGGCCTGGTGGCTCTTTGGCGTGAAGCCCTGCTGGCCCAGAATGTATTGTTGGGCAACACGGTTGGGTACAGGAGCCATCCCCAATTGATCCGGTTCAGGGAAACAGACGACCCGGCAGGCGCCATTGCAAGTTACCTGAGGGGCGTTGAAGCCGAGGCAAAAGCGAGAAACTATAATTTTGACGGTTCAAAAATAAACCCCGGGTATATCAATGAGTCATTACCCGTAACATCCGGTCAAATTGAGTACGAATGCTCCCATCTGAAAAAGAAGTTAAAGATCAGGGATATTGAGAAATTGAAGAACCTTGAATCGGCCATCGAAGTAGCGCTTCATCCAATATTCAAAGAAGTCAGCGGCACCGTTGAAGCCTGGGAAATTTTGTAAAAAGCACACTGATTAGGGCCTGTTAACACTAATTGAATTACGCCTGTTGTGACTAAAAATTCGCCAGTCAAGGCGTGAGGAGAGTGGTTTGGTTATTCCAAATGAACGACGAACAACGAAGAGTGGTGGATTTTTAGCCACAACCCACAGGGCTGGAGCTACTTTTGCCCCCAGCGTTGTTGTCGGTCGCTTATTTAGAATGACTAAACTGCGCTTCCTCCGCCTAGCTGGAGGCAAAAATCGCTTCCAGCAGGTGCAATTCAATTAGTGTTAACAGGCCCTAGTATGGTTCAGGCATCAATGATCATTCGAAAAGCAAATGCGGAAGATATAAATGCAATCAGCTCGTTGCTTATCCAACTGTCAGAAAAGTTCATCACCAGCAGTTTCACCGATGAGGGAAAGGGCAATCTGTTGCGATCCATGAACCCGGAGGCGATACGCGGATACTTCGATCAGGGCTATCGGTACCACGTGGCTGACCGGGACGGTGAAATTCTGGGTGTTGTCGGGATGAAAAATGATACTCACCTCTATCATCTGTTCGTGGCAGAGGCCGAACAAGGAGCAGGCCTGGCCCGCCGGTTGTGGGAGACCGCAAAATCAGACTGCTTGTCCAGGTCGTCACCGGAGTACTTCACGGTTAACTCATCATTGAACGCGGAGAAAGTCTATAAATCCTGGGGTTTCGTTCCGGTCGCTGGCGTGCGTGAAACGGGTGGCGTAAAAGATATACCGATGAAATTGGAAACGGGCTGTTAACATATCTCCCAGAAATCTGGCCTGAAGACAAAAAATGAAACCACGCCCCTCTTTTGAAGAAGTGTACATGCAATTCGCCGAGACCATTGCCCGACGCTCGACCTGCAAGCGCCTGGCCGTTGGCACCGTGATCACCACCACGGATTACAGAAAGGTGCTGGCGGTCGGTTATAACGGCAACGCATCCGGTCTTTCAAACAGCTGTGACCGTGAAGAGCCTGGCAACTGCGGTTGCCTGCATTCGGAGGAAAACGCTGTTATCAACTGCGATGCCCCGCGGCACACCGAGAAATACGTGTTCGTCACCCACCTGCCCTGCGCGGCCTGCGCCAAGCGGTTGATCAACATGGGTAATGTCAGGAAGGTGATATACAAGAACGATTACCGCAAATCCTGTTCACTGGATTTGCTGGAATCTGTCGGCATTCCGGTACACCAGTTCATAGAAAAGACGGAAACAGACTGACATGAACCGCTGTGGCTGGTGTGGAACCGATCCGTTGTATGTCGCTTATCACGATGACGAGTGGGGCGTGCCGGTCCATGACGACCGGGTGTTGTTTGAATACCTGACACTGGAAGGTGCCCAGGCGGGTCTCAGCTGGCTGACAATACTGAAGAAACGGGAGAATTACAGGAAAGCCTTTGATGGATTTGATTTTGAACGGGTAGCCACTTACACGGATGCCGATGTCACCCGTTTAATGGGCGACGCCGGTATTGTCCGGAATCACCTCAAGATCAACTCCACCATCAAAAATGCACAGGGCGTCATCAAACTACGCAAAGAATTTGGGTCGTTGGACGCCTTCCTGTGGAAATTTGTAGACGGCGTCCCCTTGCAAAACGCGTGGGCCAGCCTGGAAGAAATGCCGGCCAGGACAGAGTTGTCCGATCATGTCAGCAAGGATCTCAAGAAACGGGGTTTCAACTTTGTCGGCTCGACCATTTGCTACGCGTTCATGCAAGCGGTCGGCATGGTGAATGACCATACGACCGGTTGTTTTCGTTACGAGGCGGTCAGACAGTTAAACTGAAACAGTTGGATGATGAGACCCATGTGAGACAAGCCCCCGGCGTCTCATACTGGGTTGCCTGGATGACAGGGTATGCTGGCCACGTACCGATCCGCTCACGCGGATGCGCGCCGCTGCTGCATAAACGTCCACCTGCCCGGCGTAGTGCCTGGTGCATCGTTACCAG
>JAPHTE010000300.1 GCA_026196445.1 Lysobacterales bacterium | reverse complement strand
GTAATGGCTCCGGTACAGTCATTCTTACCGTTGCCATTGGCGCCAAAGTCAGTGATGAGGAAATCGCGCCCGGGGATGCGCGGTAACTTGATCACGGCTCGAATTGATCGTGCCACGTCCCAAGGGTCTGCGACCGCCTGCCGGCACCCAAATGTCAGCAGGGCAGGAGCCAGGGAGGCGCTCGCCAGAAGTTTCATTACGTCACGACGTGATATGGCATCCATTTATACATCCAGTTCTTACTTTATCCCGGTGTCTTGTAAAAACCACCCGCGGCTGATAATTAAAGTCTTTCGGAGGCTAGATTAGTATTAATTGCCAGCGCTAGCAAACTTGCCGCGCAGAAAACCGTTGTCAACTATTTTGCGGCTGTCGATTCGCGTGGGACCAGGTATGGAGTCACTATATTCATGGCGCGCGCATCGTCCTCCCGGCCATCGATCGAAGCAATTAGCTTTGCAGTCGCCAGGCGGGCCATTTCTTTTACAGGCCGGCGAATAGTCGTTAGTGTTGGGTATGATCGGGATGCCAGTATACTGTCGTCAAACCCGCAAACAGAGAGGTCGCCAGGCACATTCAAACCCAACTGCCGTGCGGCTTTGATTGTACCGACGGCCATCTCGTCATTACTGGCGAAAATGGCTGTTGGTGGATCAGGGTTTTTCAGCAACTCACAAGCACACTCGGCCCCTGAATTGAAGGTGTATTCACCGGTTACGATCATTTCATTGTCTGGTTTACACCCGTGTTTTTCCAACGCGTCACGAAAACCATCCAGTCGCTCTTGCGTTGATTTCATGCCCAAAGGCCCAGTGATATAACCGATACGCCGGTGACCCAGGCCAACCAGGTGATCGGCCATTGAGGCTGCCGCGGAACGATCATTGGAAATCACCACGTTCTCAGCCTTGTCCAACGCAACCGATGCAAGACGGACATAGTTCACCCCGGCTTTCTCAAATACGCCGGCAAGATCATTGTTCTCAGATACGGGCGGCAAAATGATCACGCCATCCAGTTTTGAACGGTTGACGAACCCGACGGCCTCGATCGTCAATGAATCAGAGTGCATATCGCAGGGGTGGACAACAAGCTCATAACCCAATTCGCGGCAAACGCTCAATACACCACGTTGCACGTTATTGATATACAGGGCATCCGGATTGTCGTAAATCATGCCCAGGAGGTAGGACCGTCTGGCCGCTAGCCCCCTTGCCTGCGCGTTGGGATGATAATCGAGGTCCTTTATTATTTGCAGCACCTTTGCGCGCGTCGCTTCACCCACCATGGGGGAGTTATTAATGACGCGCGAAATCGTACGAACTGACACGCCCGCCAGCATGGCAATGTCATCAATCGTGGTCTTTTTGTTTTTCACCTAGTGAGATGGTCCTTTGCCCTGACGTATTAAATCTAGCAGTAATTCCGTCTGAAAACACCCTTTATGGTTGTCTTTATAACGAACATTAAGAAAAAATGCCAGCGCTGGCATAAATTCCTTGCAATTTGGCTCGAAATTATTAATTATGTTACCCGGTTTAGGTATATTTATATAATTCTGGGATGTCTCCAAAGTGTTGCAGGGGACGAGCAAAGTTAAATTCAGCAGCTAAGACTGGATATAAAATATTGATATAACAGGAGATATATGAATGAAACATCTTTCGGATCTATTTTCTAAATATTCAACAGCGGTTACAGTGGGAATATTTTTGATCGCGATAGCTTTTGGCCAATCTCTGCTAGCGCAGGACAATGAAGGTTCCGATGTCGTCGAAAATGACGACTACGAAGGCGTTCTCGAAGAGGTCGTGGTTAAGGGCTTTCGCGCCAGCCTGTTGCAATCGGTAGCGTTGAAGCGCGAAGCCGTGAATTCCCGCGACAGTATCGTCAACGAGGACATCGGCAAGATGCCCGAGTTGAATCTGGCTGAAGCCATTCAGCGTGTGCCTGGTGTAGCAATTGCCCGCGAAGGCGGCGAGGGCCGCAATATATCGTTGCGTGGTCTTGGCACCCAATTTACCCGTGTAACCTTGAACGGCATGGAAGTGCCCTCATCCGTTGGTGGCCTCGACAGTTCAGGTGGTGTCAACCGTGGCCGTACGTTTGACTTCAACGTGTTTTCCGCCGAGCTTTTCAACCGCATCGACATCAATAAATCACCCACTGCTTCCATCGAAGAGGGTGGTATCGCCGGTACTGTTGAACTGTACACGGCCCGTCCGCTGGATCTGCCCGGCTTCCGGGCCACGGTTTCCGGCCAACTGGGTTACAACGATCTGTCCGAGAAAACAGATCCGCGCCTGACCGCAACCATCAGCAACACCAACGAAGATGAAACCTTTGGCTGGCTGCTATCCGCTGCATACACAGAGCGTACGGTATACCAGGATGGTTTCGGCACGGTTCGCTGGGCTCTGCCGGACCGCGATTTTGCAGCCAACAACATACTCGATGGTGTTGACCTGCGGGAGATCTGGTTCCCGCGTCTGCCGCGCCAGGACAGCTTCCGACACAACCAGGACCGTTTGGGCCTGAGCGGTGTTTTGCAATTCCGCCCGAGTGACGATCTTGAGATGGGGTTCAGCCTGGTACACTCAGACTTCAATGCCGATGTGGACGCCTATAACTCGTTTGCGCAGTTCCGCCGCAACGCCGGCTGGGGCTATCCGGCCATCACGCCGAATTCGGTCACCCTGGACAACGGTGGCGACTATGCCGTGGCGGGCAACTTCGACGGCGTGGGCTTACGCACGGAAAGCCGTCAGCAGGCAGACGAAACACAGTTTGATCAATACGTTGGTGATTTCAAATACACACTCAATGACAGTTGGACCATGTCAGGCATGATCGGCCGAGCTGAATCCAACTTCAAAGAGGAATACTTCCGCGTCAACATCGAAGCGTTTGAAGGGACCAACTTTTCATACGATTTCTCAGGCGATCCAAACGTGGCGGCAATTGCCTATGACATCGACATTACCGACCCTGCCAATTACTGGATCATGGGTAATGAGCGTATCCGGCAATATGGCGTAGACCGCACGAATGACACGGCTCGGCTGGATTTCGAATGGCTCGTCGATGAAAGCAACACGCTCAGGTTTGGTGGAATTTACAATGACCGTGAAGTAGACAGCAAACAGAGCGAGTGCTCCTCGTGCACAGACCAGACAGACGTCACCGGTCTCGGCAAGCTGTTTACCTACTCAGACATCGGCGGTTATGGCAGCAACGGTACCGAACTGGATTTCTGGGTACTCGATTTTCCAGCCGCCATTGCAGCCTACGGTGTTGGTGAATATGCCTTGAGCGCTGGTCCCGGTGTAGCCACATGGACGGTTACTGAAGAAACCCTGGGCGCCTATGTCGATTACGACTGGAATGGCGAACTGGCAGGAAGGCAGTTGCGGGTCAACATGGGTGTGCGTTACGTGCAGACCGACCTCAAAGCGGTCGGCTATCTCGATGCGAGTACGCCACTGGTTGAGAGCAATGACTACGACAACCTGTTGCCGTCATTGAACATCGCATGGAACGCGACCGATGATCTGGTATTACGTGGTAGCCTAAGCCGGACGATGACACGCGCTGGCCTGTCGAGCCTGGCACCCAGCAAAGCCTATGGTGACGTGAACTTTACCGTCAGCGGCGGTAATTCACAGCTCGATCCACTGGAAGCGGATTCGATTGACCTGTCCGCTGAATGGTACTTCTCAGAAGATGCGGTGCTTGCTTTTGCATGGTTCTACAAGGACATCAAGAGCTTTATTTCTTCGCCTTCAACAGAAGAGCCACTGCGCGCGGTCGACCGGATTAATGTGGCCAATATTTACCCGACCCAGCCAGAACTGTTGGATCCAAGCCTGATATGGACCTACAGCAGTCCGACGAACTCGGACGGAACTGAACTGCAAGGCTTCGAGATCGCCTATCAGCAGGCCTTCACGGATCTACCGGGTATCTTCAGCAACTTCGGATTCCTGGGCAACTATTCATACGTGGATGCCGACACAGAAGTGGTGCGCAGTGGCCAGACCGTGACGGTTCCGCTCGAGGGCATGTCCAAGCATTCCTGGAATGCCACGCTTTACTACGAGACCGATAATTATGGTGCGCGTATTGCCGTCAACAATCGTGATGACTACGTGACAGACAACACCGGTAGCAACGGTAATGTTGCGCATGGCACCTCGGGCCCGACCCACGTTGACCTCAGTGCATACTGGCATGTCAATGAAAGTTGGACACTGACGTTTGAAGGTATCAACTTGACGGATGAAAGCGAACGCCTGTACACGACTGGCGACGGTACACTGAACCTGGTGCGTGAGTATAACAATACAGGCCGGCAATTCTTCTTTGGTGTGCGTATAAACTGGTAGTTAACTCCATACCAGTTCTTAACCCCCAACCGGCTGTGCTGGTTGGGGGTTCTTCCAGTTAGGGGGCATAATAAATACTGATTTGTTTCCACCTTGGTAACTCTGAATAGGGACGATGACTATGAAAGCATCGGGTGTTTTTTGGGTATTGCCTTTCTTGCTGCTGGGTTGCAAACCCGCAGAACAATCCACCGCAACACAAGCGCTCCCTACCGCCTGGGAGGCTGCCAGGATTATTGCAACTATCGAGGTTTCCAATCCTTCTGAATTTGCCCGCCTGGATACATTGATCAGCCTGTCGCTGAACGAACTGGGTGTTACCGGTGGGCCCATGCAGGTTTGGGCCGGTGACGATGCGCAGCCGACGCAACTGGTCGATGACGACGGTGACGCCATCCACGACAGGCTGGTATTTTTGACCAGCCTCGAAGCAGCCGGGACCCGCAGCTTTGTCATCACCGACCGCCTGTCAGGCGAGCAACCGGCCGCGAGGGCCCGGGCCGAAGTATCCATCAAGGAAGGCGGGGAATGGCAGGACGCGGTCTATGCCGGTGGAACTTTCAAAAACGTTGACCAGCTCACCAATCCGCCGCAGTACACCGATCATAGTGAATATATACGCTATGAAGGGCCCGGCATTGAGAGCGACCTGGTGGGCTACCGGGTCTACCTCGACTGGCGCAACGGCTTTGATATTTTTGGCAAGAAGAAGCCTGGCCTCGTATTGCAGGACATTGGCCAGGATGGGTACGACAGCTACCACGAAATGGCAGACTGGGGTGCCGACATCCTGAAGGTCGGCACCAGCCTGGGTATGGGGGGCTATGGCTATTGGGACGGTGAGAAAACCGTGCTGGTTTCGGATGTCGCCAAGCGTTCAGTCAGTATCCGCTCAAATGGCCCGATTCACTCATCTTTTGAACTCGGCTACAAGGGCTGGAACACCGGCGCGCAGACAGTAGACCTGAAAGCCAG
>JAPHTE010000181.1 GCA_026196445.1 Lysobacterales bacterium | reverse complement strand
GTTCGGCAGATCTCGCTCATGTGCGGGCTGTTGCACGTGGAGTTGGCGAGGTCATGTCAGAATCGCTGCTCGTAGTCGTCAAGTCGACTGTGCCGGTGGGAACATGTGACCGTGTGCGAAAGGAGATCCAGGCTCAGCTCGATGCGAGAGGTGAAAGTATTTCATTCAGTGTCGCCTCCAACCCGGAGTTTTTGGCGGAAGGGGTCGCAATCAAGAATTTCATGCAGCCTGACCGCATAGTGTGCGGTGTTGAAGATCCGAAAAGTGAAAAGATATTGCGGGAACTCTACTCCCCCTTTAATCGCAATCATGAAAAGATGTTTTTCATGGATGTGCGTTCGTCTGAACTGACCAAATACTCTGCTAATGCCATGCTGGCCACGAAAATCAGCTTGATGAATGAATTGGCAAATATCGCGGATCGGGTCGGGGCAGATATTGAACATGTACGAAAGGGTATCGGATCTGATCCGCGGATTGGTTATTCCTTCATATATGCCGGACCCGGTTATGGTGGCTCCTGTTTTCCAAAAGACGTCCGGGCCTTGAGTCACACGGCCGAAGAGTACGGTTTTGAAGCCCAAATACTCAATGCTGTTGAAAACGTAAATTTAAATCAGAAAACGCGCTTATTCAGCATGTTGCTCGACGTTTTCAAGAACAAATTGAACGACCGTTGTATCGGGATATGGGGTTTGTCCTTCAAGCCAAACACCGATGACATGCGTGAGGCTCCGAGCCGCGTGTTGATTGAAGCTCTTCTGGAGGCTGGTGCGAGTGTACGTGCACATGACCCGGAAGCGATGACCGAGGCGCAGCAGCTTTTTGGTGGATACGAGGGGTTCAGCGTCCATGAAGATGAATATGAAGCTGCCACTGGTTCGCATGCCCTCGTGCTGGTGACAGAATGGAAACAGTATTGGGTGCCGGATTACAAGCGTCTTTCTGAATCGATGCGCAGTAAAATCCTTGTTGATGGGCGGAATATTTGGCCACGGGATGTGGCCTTGGTGCATGGATTTAGCTGCCATGCAATTGGGCGTCCATCCATCGGACCGGATGCTTAAGGTTTTTTCTTTCATCGTTCAATTTTAATGAGCTATTAAATATGCAAATTGTTGTACTTGGTATGCATCGTTCCGGCACATCCCTGTTAAGTGGATTGTTGGAATCGGCGGGTATTTATTTTGGTGCCAGTGGCGAATTTATCGCACCGAACAATGAAAACCCGAAAGGATTTTGGGAACGAAAGGATATTCGGTATTTAAATGATCAACTTCTGCATAGTGTGCACTGTGACTGGAGTGAGATTTCAGGGCTTGGAAAAGCAAATTTTCCGGAAGATTTAAAAACCTCATGTTTACGTGATGCAAATTCAATATTAGCAAACCTGACTCAATCATCTACGACTGGACTTGTCGGCATTAAGGAGCCAAGATTTTGTGTATTAATAGATTTTTGGTTGCAGGTTTTATCACCAGAAAGGTTCTTCATCCTGGTCAATCGCGATATTGATGAGATCGCTCTAAGCCTGAAAACAAGAAATAAGATGCCCCCAGATGTTGCGTGCTATCTCACTGAGAGATATTTGGGCTATGCGATAAAATCCATCCAGGATGAGCACGTTCACGTTACGAACTTCTCGAAGCTGGTCTCGGAACCCCAGACTGCTCTGGGTGAAATTATTCAATCAATTGACCAGGCAACCGGCACAAAACTGGATATGCCAAACGCCGAACAAATTAGCACCATTGTGAGGCCCGATTTTTACCGGTCGAAAGTCAAAAACAAATCCTTGCGGGTCAGTGCAAACTTGAGTAAGTGGCATGCCCAATTGAGTAAAGGAAATCTGCCGGAAATCTCTTCAGTATCGTCTTTGGTTCCAAAGTACGTTCTCTCTTACGAAAGAGACAAGAGGTTTTCTGAGTTCGTTCTCATTAATACAAGATTCAAGAGACTAGAAACACAATTTATCGCGCTCAATCAGAAAAAGGTAATCTCAGACGCGCCAAGGGTTTTGGATGAGCTTGCAAAAAACAGAAAACAGATCGCCAGCCTGAAAGAAGATTTTGCGTCAATCTTCTCTGAAAAGCGTCCACTGCAGGATGAACTCAAGAATGTCAAAAAGAAACTGGAAATTGCCAATTCAGAAATTGGAAATCTGGGTATAAAAATTGCCAATATTGTCGATGAAAAAGACCAAACTATAAAAGAACTGAATAAAAAAATAATCAAAAACGAAGAAGATCTTGACAGCAAAGAAGCAGAGCTCGAGAAGTCAACTAAGAAACTAAGTGAAACCGAAAGCCAGTTACAGGCCTCAATTTCTGATCTTGAACACGTAAATGAGCAACTTGAGACCCGGGAAAGCGAACTTGAGAAATCCACCACTGAACGTGAACGCTTACAACAGCTACTTGAAAAGATCCTGGAAAAACAGGAGAAATTTCGGGCTGAAAAAAAGAAATTAAGACAGCAACTGACCAAATCTGACCTGGAATTGCGAAACAAGCGTGAGAGGCTAAAAAGACAATTTGATGACTTGAGTTTATTGAAAGCTCGGGTTGAAAGTAACAGAACCAGTTTAGAGCAAGCTGAGTACGCCTATCGCAAGGTCCGTGTGGAAAATCGAGCGCTGCAAACATTGGCACAGAGTACTTTCGAGAACCTGGACTTACTTTTCTCAAGCCGGACCTGGTGGCTTTCCAGCAAGTTCATACGTTTCATGCTGAACCCGTTACGGCGTGATGGGGGGGTCACGGTGTTAGATGAACTTGAAGAAAACCGAAAAAAGTTTGAAGGCCTGAATAGAACAGTCTCGAGGAATGTGATTAGTGCCGGGCCAAGTATTTCTAAAAGCGAGTTAACAAAGAAATATTGTCCGGAAGTATCGGTCGTTGTCTTAAACCGGGACGGCGAGTCACACCTCGAAAAATTTTTCTCAAGCTACCTGGAGCATCACGATGCTCCAGCGGCCGAGTTGATTATCGTCGACCATGGGTCAAAAGATCAGAGCCTGGACATTATCGAAGAGTATATGGCCGCACTGCCAATTACTCTCATATCGTTTCCCAGGAATCATTCGTTTGCTCACTCAAATAACTATGCGGCGAGGCACGCTTCCGGAAAGTTCCTTATATTTGCCAATAACGACATTGTTTTTTGTTGCCCGGTAGTTAATGAGCTTGTATCGGAACTGAATGATCCAGCTGTTGGCTTAGCGGGTTTGCCGTTGTATTACCCGGCTCAAAATGGTGAAGATTTGGGTAAGCTACAGCACGCTGGCATCAGGTTCTGCATCGATGAAGAGTATGATTTTGCCCGGCCCGTAAACAGGCAAAGTTTGCCAGTAGATGCTGAACATGCACGAAATCAACCAGCTGTAACGGCAGCATTAGTTGCATGCAGGAAGTCAGATTTTGAAGATGTCGGTGGGTTTCACGAGGGTTATGACTATGGTTACGAGGACATTGACTTAAGTCTCAGCTTTAAAGTCAAACTCAACAAAGCGGCGGTTCTTTCCGATAAGACTCTTGCGATTCACAATGAAAGCGCATCACAGAAAAAGGACCGTGCAAGTGATATATCACGTCGCAGGAAATCTAACATCACCCTGTTAAGGCGTCGATATGGAAACTATATCGAGAAGAAACGACTGGTATCTAAGTTAAACGGTGGTGCCTGGAGTGCAAATCCATTCAGGGTCGGATTGGTGGTTACTGACGATGACCCAAACACCAGGGCAGGTGATTTTTTCACTGCTCAAGAGTTAGCTCTGGCCATGACTGCCGAGTTCGGTTGGATGTGTTCATATTTGCCTCAGCTGAGTAAGACCAAAGACTGGTATGACGTTAGTGACCTTGATTGCATCATCGTGCTGATCGATAACTATGATCTCTCGAAGGTTCATGGTGCAAATCACAGGTTATTAAAAATTGCATGGTTGAGGAATTGGTTTGATCGTTGGGTAGATCATGCCTGGTTCAGTGCTTATGACTTGTGTCTTTGTTCGTCCGCCAAGGCGCGTGAGTTCGTTAGTGAATCATCTGGCAAGCACACCCATGTACTCAAAATTGCAACCAACCCAGACAGGTTCAAGAAGGGAATGCCGGCTGTCGACGAATACCTCAGCGACTATTGTTTTACAGGTAGCTATTGGGGTTCACCAAGAGAGATCGAAAATCTTGATCCAGCAAAAATTCCTCACGAGTTCGCACTTTACGGTCAAGGGTGGGAAAAACATCCGCAATTTGCGGGATGTTACCGAGGCAGTTTGCCGTATGGGGAACTTCCCGCAGTTTATGCCAGCACAAAAATTCTGGTGGATGACGCCAATCATGTGACGAAACCCTGGGGGTCAGTAAACAGTAGAGTATTTGATGCCCTGGCTGCTGGCGTACTGGTCATAACAAACGGGGAAATAGGCGCGGTTGAAACCTTTGGTGACTTTTTACCGACCTACGGCTCCATTGAAGACCTGGAAAACAAAATTAATTACTTCATGGAAAACCCCGAAGAGAGAGAGTCTTCAGCCGATATACTTCACCAATTGGTCATCAGCGAACATACCTACGTCACACGTGCACACGAATTGAAAGGTATTCTCGAGGAAGACATCATTGGCAAACCGAGGATTGCCATTAAATTGCCCGTTCCCCGGGCCGAAGAAATCAATGTGTGGGGGGACTACCATCTTGGAAGAGGTTTGGCGAAATCTCTGCGCGAGCTCGGTTACGCCGTTCGCTTGGACATCATGCCGGACTGGTATACCACGCATTCAATTCCAGATGATATAGTTTTTACAATCAGAGGGTTATCCGAATATTCACCAGATGAACGGCACGTCAATGTGCTTTGGCAAATTAGCCACCCAGACAAGGTTAAAGATAAAGAATACGAACAATACGATCATGTGTTCGTTGCATCTGAGGAGTATGCGAATTTACTCAAGAGACGTATTTCAACACCCGTGTCAGTTCTATTGCAATGCGCGGACCCGGAAAAGTTTTCGTTTAATACTCGCCATTCGCGGAACAAGGATGTGGTTTTTGTTGGCAATTCCAGGAAAAAGTTACGCCCCATCGTCAAGGATGCCATCGCTGCTGGCTTGGATTTAAAAATTCATGGGTCGCTTTGGGAAAACCTGGTCGACAAAAAATTCATTGCAGGGCAACACATCGCCAACGAAGTGCTCGGGGAGTTCTACGCGTCAAGTGGTGTAGTGTTGAATGATCACTGGGAAACAATGCAACAACACGGATTTATCTCAAACCGGCTTTTTGATGCAGCAGCATGTGGCGCTGTAGTGGTCAGTGATCATGTTAAGGGGATTGACGAATTGTTTGAAGGGCTCGTATACGTTTATTCTGGAGGTCCTACGGAATTACTGGGCTGCGTTCGGGCTGCGTTATCAGAGGATGATTCGTATAAGGTGCGGCGAGCAGATCTGGCTCGCAAGATTAGAGAGGAACATAGTTTTGATGCCCGTGCTTTAGAGGTGGAAAAGGTTTTGGTTGAATTGGTTGGAAACAAATCTGGAGTTAATGCAGAACCCTAAGAGCCTTTAAAGCCAATGACGTTATTCATGGACTTTAAGAACTGTGCTTTTGCGTGGTCATAAAGTGCCATATCATACTGATTAATATCCATAATCTTCTGTCGTACCTTTTCAGATACCTGGACGTCGTAAGCACCGCGATTTGCGTGTAACACATTGTTGAAGTTGAATCTGAATTTTTCTTCAATCAATTCAACGGATTCATCGAAGAACTCGGTTAAACCGACGACGTCTACCTCATCTAGTCGTTTCAATGCCAACTGGTAGTTTTCAGGGGTTATCTCCAAAGGTATGTTCGTATCGTGATCGCATTGTTCTACCCCACGGAATGCAAATACTTTGGTCTGATAGTTTTCGAGTTGATTCTTTACAAAAGTTTTGTGATCCAGGATTTCTTCATATGAAAGCTTCTGGAACTCGGGCGTTTTCATTTTTCTGTGTTCAATCATGGAAATGGTACGTGCTATCGGATCTCTCAGAAAAACAATGTATCGGGGTTGATTGAAAACCAACTTTCCCAGAAAGAACGGATAGTGTCCGCACAGAATTTTAAAGTTCCGGAGCTCACCCGCTTGTTTCCGCCGGATAATTGTGCTCAAGCTTGGATAAAAACCATCTTTTGTTTTTCTAAGGTCAGCGTCATTCGGGTAAGTCATCGATTCATCGAAATTGGCTGTAAACATTCTTCGCAAGGAGGTGCCAGCCGTTTTCATTATGTGTATGAAAAATATTTCAGAATTCAACTGCATGACTATTTGTTTCCCAGGATGCAATGCTACGATTATTTTTTGTGAACTGTTTTTAACGGATTGTTATGTTGATCGACCCGTGAGGATTCACCACTTTCCAGCAAACGGCTTCCCGTTCAATATTACGAAGTTTCCAATAATTTCTGCGGGACCGGTGTTGTTAGTGTTTCTTAGGTAAAAATTCCCATTGGATGGGCGATATACGCCAATTGTGTCAACCCCGTCTGCATTCCAGTCACCTATCACCGGGACATCTGTAGCCTGGCCAAAGTTAAAGGATATATCATGGGGTCCCGCGCTGTTTGAATTCCTCAAATAGAAGTTATTTCCTCTTCTAACGCCTATTGTATCAATTCCGTCCCCGTCCCAGTCACCGACAACCAAGATATCTGTAGGCTTACCAAAATTAAAAGATATGTCATGTGCCCCGGTGCTGTTCGAGTTTCTCAAATAGAAGTTGTTTCCTCGTCTAAAGCCTATTGTGTCGTCTCCAGTTCCGTTCCAGTCTCCGTTCAGTTTCTCATCCGATGGCTTTCCAAAATTAAAGGATGTGTCATGGGGCCCCGCACTGTTCGAATCTCTCAGATAAAAAATGTTGCCCCTTCTGATTCCAATCGTGGTAATCCCGTCACTATTCCAGTCACCCATTAAGGGGGTGTCTGTTGATCTGCCGTATCGCAACTGAAGATCGGTTGAACTTCCATCCCAGTTATCGTTGCCGTTAATATCAAGATACCATTCACCGCTTTTGGACAAACCGATCAGGTCTTCAGAAAACTCATCCGCGCCAATGTCACATTCGACTCCGGTAGGCCTTGGGTCACCATCATAATCTACAGTTGAAAATCCATCACATAGTCCTTGATCAATGACGATGGAAAGGGAGGATAAATGGAAATTAAAGCCGGCCGGGTCCAAAAATGAGGGGTCACCTTTAGTGTTGCTGTTTGCAAACGGTTCACTGTTCAAATCTGAGACAAAGAGGTAGGTATTCGGTGGGTCATTGACCAAGCCACTTGCATTACTGTGAAAGTGATTATGGTCAACCTGTTTGTTAATAGTGTCCGCGATGCGAATGCCGTAGACATCCCCAAAAAATATATTATTTAAGATGGATACATCGCTTATGGCCCAGATACTGCCCCCGGCTTCATAGGTGCTTACATTGTCAGCGAAAGTATTTGATGCAATATCTGTGGTTGCACCAGCAGAATTTACTGCCAAGGCACCAGCCTGGTAGCCGGTGTTATTGAGGAAGAAATTGTTATTTATCAGAGCCGATGATGCGTTCTTTACATACAGGGCTCCGGCTATGAGCACAGATGAGCTGGGATATTGAACATAATTGCCGGCAAACAGGTTTCTAAGGATCGAGCAGTTGCTCACTCCGATACAGGTGATACCGCCGTGATTGTAAAGGCCGACGTTGGATTCAACAGTGTTTCGGTCAAACACTAAATCCATATTTGTAAATATCGCCCCTCCATACAAATCGGCCGTATTGTCCTTGATCAGGTTATTACTCACTTTGTGAATCCCGGCTCCGTCGAAACTGCCAATTCCGCCACCCAACCCACAGTTGGCATCCTCAGCTGACGTGCACCTACTATCGATAGCAGAGTTCTGGATAATCGTATTTCCAACGATCTCGATGTAGGATGAAGTTACTTCCATATATGTGTGAATACCACCACCCTTATTGGTCACCGTATTGTTTTGAATCAGGTTTTCATTAATTTTGACCGTCTGATGGCCAAATTCTTGCTGGTTTTCAGCACCGATTCCACCTGCAAATTGACCCCCATCATTACCAACAACCTGGTTGCCGATTATTTCTACGTCTGTGCCAAATACATAGATTCCACCGCCAGCGAAATCAGCTGTATTATTTTGAAACGTATTATTCTTGATGGATACGTGCGTGCTTAAAGTTGCCTTTATGGCGCCGCCGGAAGCTTTCGGCTCGCCGCTTGCAACATTAAAAGAAAATGTGTTCCCTTCAATTTC
>JAPHTE010000116.1 GCA_026196445.1 Lysobacterales bacterium | reverse complement strand
TTGGCGATGACGTGTGCCAGCGTGGTCTTGCCGAGACCCGGCGGGCCGAATATCAATACGTGGTCGAGCGCTTCCTGGCGACGGCGGGCTGCCTCGAGGAAGATGGACAGTTTTTCACGCATGGCTTGCTGGCCGATGTATTCATCCAGCGTCTTGGGCCGCAGGCGGTTTTCCATCGCACGTTCTGATGGAGCGCCCATCGGGGCCACGATCCTGTCTTCGTTTGGCGCGTCAAAATCACTCATTGGCTTTTATCCGGGTCTGCAATGCCTTGCGTATGATTTCCTCCGCATCCATGCCGGGTTCTGCCACGGCACTGACCATGCGGCTGACCTCGGCCGGTTTATAACCAAGGGCTGCCAGCGCTGAACGGGCCTCGGTGGCCGGGTCGGTGCTGCCTGCGCCTTGCGCAAACTGGCCACCGCTGGTGGCCATGCTTATGCCATCCAGCTTGTCGCGCAACTCCACGATGATGCGCTCGGCTGTTTTCTTGCCGATGCCGGGCAAGCGCGTCAGCGAGGCCACGTCACCCATCGAAACATAGCTGGCCAGTTCTTCACCGCTGGCGCCCGACAAAATATTCAAAGCCACCTTCGCGCCGATACCACTGATCTTCAATAGTTTACGGAAAAGCTCGCGTTCGCCTTTCGACGAAAAACCGTACAAGGTCTGGTTGTCCTGTGAAAAATGGTGGTGGATCAATATCGCCACCGGTTGACCGTTTTCGGGCAGATCAGTGAACACACCCAGCGGCGCCTCAACCTCGTAACCGATGCCGTTGACGTCGATGACGAGATTGGGAGGATCCTTATCCAGCAATATCCCTGACAACCGTGCAATCATTCCTCTACCCCCGCATCATCGACATACGTGACAATGTATGTGATGTGTGCTGGTGACACAACGCCACGGCCAACGCATCGGCCGCATCGTTCTGGATCGGCTCCTTGATGCCCAGCAAAATACCGACCATGTGCTGGACCTGCGTCTTGTCGGCATTACCCTTGCCCACGATGGCCTGCTTGACAGAGCGCGGGCTGTAATCCGCCACCGGAATGTTACAGGAAATCGCCGCACACACGGCGGCGCCACGGGCCTGCCCCAGCTTGATCGCCGAGGCGGCGTTGTGCGCGACAAAAACCGACTCGATGGCGGCCTGGTTGGGGCGGTATTCCATGATGATGTCACGCAAGCCTGAAAAAATCAGCCCGAGACGTTCGGTGAACTCACCGCTACCTGCCTTGATGGCGCCAAAATGAACCGGCAAAATCCGGTCGCCCACCACTTCGATGATACCCACGCCGGTCATGCGGGAACCTGGATCAACGCCGAGTATACGCAGCTTATGCACCATATAAATCGGCCAACATACCAAGGGCCCCAGGGCCGCTATGGCACGCAGCGAACGATGTTGGAGGACGCGTTTTCAGTTGTACGCCTCGTCCGGAATCTGCGCGTTTGAGAACACGTCCTGCGTATCATCGAGGTCTTCCAGGGCGTCGAGGAAGCGCAGCACTTTTTCACCGGTTTCAACATCGAGTTCCACCTCGACGCTGGCGCGCTGGGTAATCTCCGAATTTTCCGGTGTAAGGCCGGCATCCTTCATCGCCTGCTTGACATCGGAATAGGTGTCTGGATCGGTGACGACTTCGATGGAGCCGTCATCCTCCGTTACCACGTCCTCGGCGCCGGCTTCCAGGGCCACTTCCATGACCTCGTCCTCGGATGTGCCAGGGGCAAAGTTCAGCACACCGATCTTGGAGAACAAATAGGCCACCGAACCGTCGGTGCCGAGGTTGCCGCCATGCTTGGTGAATACGTGGCGTACTTCCGCCACGGTGCGATTGCGGTTATCGGTCAGGCAGTCCACCATGACCGCCACGCCGCCCGGGGCATAACCCTCGTACTTGAGTTCTTCGTAATTGACACCTTCCAGGTCACCGGTCGCCTTCTTGATCGCGCGCTCGATATTATCCTTCGGCATATTGGCCGCATTGGCTTTTTCTACCGCCAGGCGCAGGGCCGGGTTGGTATCAGGGTCTCCGCCGCCAGCTCGCGCTGCGACCGAGAGTTCCCGGTTGATTCGCGTAAATATCTTGCCGCGCTTGGCGTCAACTGCTTTTTTGCGGTGTTGAATATTCGCCCACTTGGAATGACCTGCCATAACTCGCTTACCTCAGAACCTGCTAGCACCAACAGGCCCTCATCAATTACATAATCTGTAGAATTTTATCATGAAACCCTGCCAAACCGGGGGCAAAAAAAGGCATTGAACGGCGCTTTTCGACCACCCCCGGACACGCCGGGGCTTTTAACGGGTTGTGGGTGTAGCCTGCTGTTTGGCGCAAAATTCACCGTGCAACAGGAAGTGCTCGGCCTGCTCGACGACCTCGGCCGAGACCAGCATTTCGGTATGCGAAACGTCCATTTCGACCGTGTCCTTGAGCCCTTCGAGTTCAGTCTCGCTGACCGCGACAGTACCGTCGTTCGGTTCCCCCTGCGGCCCCGTAATCTGGCCCAGGCCGAGCGCCCGGGTGCCACGGATCATGCCGGTTTCGTGCCCCCTGGGCGTGTGTTCAAAACCCTGCAACAGGTTCTCGCGGGCCTTGCCGAACAACAGCTTCTGGCCGGGTAGTTTTTCCAGCCGTTTGACCACCCGGCTGCCCTTTACCGGCGTGCCCATCAGTACCACCCTGCCCGGCGGCAGGTCATCATAACGGCTCAACATGTTCAGGATCACCAATCCACCCATACTGTGACCCACCAGGTGCAGTGTCTCGGCCTCTACTTTGCCGAGATATTCGTGCAGTGCGTCGGCATGGCCATCCAGGCAATTGCTGCGTGTCGGATAGCTGAACACCTCCACCTTATGTCCTTTCGAACGCAAACGCCGGGCCATGACCGTCATGGACCAGCCGCGGTTCCACAGCCCGTGGACCAGTACGATACGCGCGGACGGCTTCACGAGGGAATACCCTGCCTGGATGCCCGCAACCGTCTCCGGGCGCGCCTGAATGGCTCGATGGAAACCAGCACCAGGGCCAGCCATATACAGGCAAATGCAACGGCATGGCCCTGTGTGAAGCGCTCGTCGTAAAGGAAGACCGCCAGCAGGAAACTCATGCTGGGTGCGATGTACTGGAAAAAACCGAGAATGCTCAACGGCAGCTTCTTGGCCGCCACGTTGAACCAGATCAACGGCAATACCGTGACCAGGCTGGAGCCTACCAGCAACAGGTCGATACCGATTGCGCCCTGCAGAAAATTCTGCGCCGAGCGTGACGTCAGCCAGAACAGGAAAATCAAAGCAGGCAGAAAAATCAGCATCGTCTCCCACAACAGGCCCAGCATCGGTCCCACGTCCAGGCGTTTGCGCAACAAGCCGTAACAACCGAAGGAAACCGCCAGTGTCATGGCGATCCAGGGTGGTTTGCCCAGGAACCAGGCCAGGTAAACCGTACCCGCAGCTGCCACCGTGACAGCGATGACCTGGTAACGGGTCAAGCTTTCCTTGAGGAAGACAAAACCCAGGAACACGTTGACCAGGGGGGTGCCAAAATAACCCAGGCTGGTATCGAGTACCCGGTCGTTGGCCACTGCCCAGACAAAAACCAGCCAGTTCAGGGCCAGTACCAGGCCGGAAAGCATCAACCAGGCGATACTGCCAAGCGGCAGGCGCAGCCGTTGCCAGGTCTTGCCTCCGTCGCGTATGGCCAGGAAAACCAGCAACACCGGTACAGACCAGATGATTCGGTGCGCCAGCACCTCCCAGGCACCGACCGTTTGCAGGCCCTTGTAGTAGATGGGTACCAGGCCCCAGAAAATGAATGCTGCCAGCGCGGCGGCAATACCACCGCGGTCCAGTGCCTGGTCAGCCGGCTGCGTCATTCAACCCTGGTTTTAACGCTGATATGCAACTCATCCAGCTGGGCGGGGGAAATGGCGGAAGGCGCATCGGTCAACGGGCATTGCGCGGTGGTGGTCTTGGGGAACGCGATCACGTCGCGGATCGACGGCTCACCCGCCATCAGTGCGGCAACGCGGTCGAGCCCGAACGCGATACCACCGTGCGGCGGACAGCCGTATTTCAGGGCTTCTAGCAAAAAGCCGAACTTGGCCTGCGCCTCTTCATCGCTGATGCCCAGCAACTTGAATACCGCTTCCTGCATCTCGGGTTTGTGGATACGCACCGAGCCACCACCGATCTCGGCACCGTTGAGCACGACGTCGTAACCCTTTGACAGCGCACCCGCCGGGTCGGCTTTCAATGCCTCTGCCGAATCCGATTGCGGCGCGGTGAAGGGGTGGTGCATGGCCATGAAACGGCTGTTGTCCTCGTCCCATTCGAACATCGGGAAATCAGTGACCCATAACGGCTGCCAGCCCTCGTTGGCCAACTCGAGGTCGGCGCCGCAACGCACCAGCAACTGGCCCATGAAGTTGCTGGTTTCCAGCCACTCGCCGCCGCCGAAGAACAGCAGGTCGCCGTCCTCGACACCGGTCAGGGCGGCAATACCGCTCCATGCCTCTTCGTCGAGGAACTTGGCGACCGGCGACTGCAGCCCGGCGATACCAGCAGCGGTATCGTTGACTTTAATCCAGGCCAGTCCCCTGGCGCCGTAGCGCTTGACATAATCCGTGTAGGTATCGATCTGCTTGCGTGACAACGCAGCACCACCTGGCACCCGCAGTGCCGCCACTCTTTGCCCTTCGTCGTTCGCCGGCCCGGAAAAGACCCGGAACTCGAGGTGCTTGACGTGTTCGTCCACGCTGTGCAAGCGCATCGGATAACGCAGGTCGGGCTTGTCTGAACCGTAAGTTTCCATCGCCTCCTGCCAGCTCATACGCGGGAACGGATCCGGCAACTCCACGTCCAGCACGTCCCTGAAAACCGCCCGTACCAGTCTCTCGGCAGCGTCCTGAACACCGCTTTCATCTACGAAAGACAACTCCATGTCCAGCTGCGTGAATTCCGGCTGGCGGTCAGCGCGCAAATCCTCGTCGCGGAAACAGCGTGCGATCTGGTAATAACGATCCATGCCGGCCATCATCAGCAACTGCTTGAACAGCTGTGGCGATTGCGGCAGGGCAAAAAACTTCCCGGCGTGCACCCGGCTCGGCACCAGGTAATCACGCGCACCTTCCGGCGTCGCCTTGGTCAGGATGGGAGTTTCGAATTCTGAAAAGCCATTGTTATCCAGGTGCTTGTGGATGGCCTGGTTGAGCTTCGCGCGGATGCGCATATTGTGCTGCATGCGCGAGCGACGCAGGTCCAGGTATCGGTAGCGCAAACGAACCTCTTCGCCGTCCTCGTCGGTCATCAGCAACGGAATCGGCGCGGAGGCATTCAACAACTCAACTGCTTCGGCGACCAACTCGACCTTGCCGGTCGGCATCGATTCATTCCACTGGCTCTCGGGCCGCATGCGTACGGTGCCTTGCAGCCGCACGCAGTACTCGTTGCGCAGACGTTCTGCATCAGCAAAGGCCGGGCTGTCGGGTTCGATGACGACCTGGATGATGCCGGCGTGATCCCTCAGGCTCAAAAAGATCAAGCCTCCGAGGTCACGGCGCCGGGCCACCCAGCCACATAAGGTGACCGATTGTCCGTCCAGAGTTTCGTTGACTTCGCCGCATAAATGGCTACGCATGATCTGCTTCCTTGTTCAGGGGGTTGCTGTGGGCTTGGCCGCAGGTTTTGATTCGGTCTTGGCAGTCTCGGCCGGCGCACCGGTCTTACTGTCGCCCTTTGCGGCAGGCTTGGTGTCTGCCGCATCTTTGCCGGGTGCCTCCGCCAGGTTTCGCTTGTTGTCTTTCTTGAAGTCGGTTTCATACCAGCCACTGCCCTTCAACCGGAATGCAGCGGCAGAAACCAGCCGTTTCAACGCGGGTTGCCGGCACTGCGGGCAGTCGACCAGCTTCTCATCGCTGATTTTTTGCAGCTTTTCCAATTCAAACGAGCATGACTCGCAACGGTACTCATATATCGGCACGGATCGATCTCCTGTTTCAACCCGGTGGCAAGCACGGGGTCGGCAATTATAAACGCTGATTGGGTATCCAGCTATTAATAGGTGAGGTTCAAACCGGCCAAGGTCAATGGCCGGGAACTGGTTGGCTGCTTACAGAGGTTGTGGTAGCCCCTGCGGGAAGGGCCGGCTTTGCTGCCTCCTGCAACTTGGAAAGCTACTACCTCCTGCAATTTGGTATAGTGTTGGCCCCATTTCCACGCGGTAAGATGTACCCATGAGAACCAAGATCATTATCACTGTATTCCTGTTGGCAGGCCTGCTTTCGGCCTGTGAAAAAGACACTCAGACTGCAGCCGTTGAACCCGCCGAACAAACACCGGCAAGCGTTGTAGGTGCGGCTGCCACTGCGGCGACTGAAAATCCCCGTTTTGATATTTACGCCGACGTGCGTTTAACCACCGATCTGAGTCACCTGAGTGACAAGCAGAGACAGATGATCGGGCTCCTGATCGAAGCGGGCAAAATCACCGACGACATCTTCTGGCAGCAGGTCTGGGGTGACCGGGACGAACTTCTCAACAGCATCGAGGATCCTAAAGCACGGCGCTTTGCCATTTACAACTACGGCCCCTGGGACCGTCTCGCGGCCGACCAACCATTTATCGAGAGTTATGGTCCCCGCCCACCTGGCGCCCGTTTTTACCCCGAAGACATGAGCAAGGAGGAGTTCCAGTCCTGGCAGCAGGAGGGCAAAGACGGTTTGTATTCAATTGTGAAAAGGGACAGCAACGGTGACTTGATGCTGGTGCCCTATTCTGAAGCCTTCGAGACACAGATCGCCGGGATCGCCGACTTGCTGGTGCAAGCCTCGGAATTGGCCGAGGACCCGGAGTTCGCGGCTTACCTGAAATTGCGGGCCGAGGCCATGAAAACCGACGACTACCAGGCTTCTGACATGGCCTGGATGGACATGAAGAATAACCCGGTGGAGCTGGTCATCGGACCGGTTGAAACTTACCAGGATGCCCTGTTTGGTTATCGCGCCGCCTTCGAGACTTTTGTATTGATCAAGGACCAGGCCTGGAGCGAACGTCTTGCGCGTTTTGCCAAGTACATGCCCGAGTTGCAAAAGGGCCTGCCGGTGGACGAAGCCTACAAGGCCGAGATGCCGGGCTCCGACGCCGACCTGAACGCCTATGACGTGGCTTATTGCGCCGGTGACTGCAACTCCGGCTCCAAGACCATCGCCATCAACCTGCCGAATGACGAAGAGGTTCAACTGGCCAAGGGTACACGCCGGCTGCAACTCAAAAACGCCATGCTGGCCAAGTTTAACCAGATCCTGATACCGATCGCCGATGAATTGATCGCCAAGGACCAACGCCGACACATCACCTTCGACGCCTTCTTTGGCAACACGATGTTCCACGAGGTCGCCCATGGCCTTGGTATCAAGACCACGCTGGACGGTTCAGGTACGGTGCGCCAGGCCCTGAAGGAACACTCCTCGGCACTCGAAGAGGGCAAGGCCGACATTCTCGGGCTCTACATGGTCCAGAAATTGCGCGAGATGGGTGAAATCACCGAAGGTGAACTGATGGACAACTACGTCACCTTCCTGGCCGGCATTTTCCGCTCGGTGCGTTTCGGCGCCAGCAGCGCCCATGGCCGCGCCAACATGATCCGTTTCAACTATTTCTCTGATGCCGGTGCGTTTTCACGTGATCCGGAAACCGGCGCCTACCGCGTCAATGTCACCGAGTTCGAACAGGCTATCAAGGACCTGAGCCATGACATACTGGTGATGCAGGGCGACGGTGACTACGACGCGGTCGCAGCCTTTGTCGCCGAGAAGGGTAATGTTGGTGCGCAGCTGCAAGCCGATTTGGACCGGTTGACCGCCCTCAACATCCCTGTGGATATCGTTTACCAACAGGGCAAGGAAGTGCTGGGCCTGTAAGTGCCCACGGAAACCACGATGGGTGGTCGCATCGTCGTCAAGGTTGGCAGCCAGGTCCTGTGTGATGCGCAAGGAACACTGAACCGGGACACGCTGGCCAGCCTGGTGGAACAACTCGCGGACCTGCTGGCAGAAGGCTGGCAGGTGCTGCTGGTTTCATCGGGCGCCGTGGCTGCTGGCAGAGCCAAAGCCACCGGCCTGCAACGTTTGACCGACCCGGTGTCCCGCAAACAGGTCATGGCCGCCACCGGACAGGTTCGCCTGATGGAAACCTATCGTGCCCTGTTCGAAAAAAAGGGGCTGACGGTCGCCCAGGTGCTGGCCACCAAGAGCGACTTCCAGACCCGCCGCCATTACCTGAACATGCGTGGCTGCATCGAGGCGTTGTTGAAGGCAGGTATCGTACCCGTCATCAATGAAAATGACGTGGTTGCGGTCACCGAGTTGATGTTTACCGATAACGATGAGCTGGCCGGCTT
>JAPHTE010000131.1 GCA_026196445.1 Lysobacterales bacterium | reverse complement strand
GCCCCTGTGGAAGATGCTCGGTGGCACCGGCGGCCATGTTTATCCGTATATGTCGACCGGTTCCACGCATGACCATGATCAAGCCACGGTTAGCAAGATTGGTAAACGGGCTGTCGATGAGGGTTTCCGGGGAATCAAGATCCGCGTCAAGAGCACGGACATCAACCGGATGACGGATTTCGTCGGCGCCGCCCGTGATGCTGTTGGCGCCGGCACCCACCTGATGGTGGACGCCAACCAGGGCTGGCCCGTAGACCTGCTCGATGAAACGCCGAAATGGGACTTGCCGTTCGCGCTCAAGTTTGCCCGCGCTGTCGAGGCCTTTGATGTCAAGTGGCTGGAAGAGCCATTAAACCGGGGCGATTTTGCCGGCCTGGCAGAACTGCGCAAGAACACCTCAACGCCGGTCGCGGGTGGTGAGCTGAACTCGAGCTGGTGTGATTTTAAAACCATGCTGGAAAGCGGCAGCCTGGATGTCTACCAACCCGATGCGGTCATGGCCGGTGGCACCTACGCTGGTGGCATATCTGTCGTCTACTGGCTGATTAACGAAATCCAGCGACGCAACCACGAAAACACCGTACCTGGCGACACGCTCAAGTTCTGCCCACACACCTGGACCACCGGACTGGGGTTTGCCGTCGCACTGCAACTGGTGGGCGTCGTACCGCCGGAGCGGCGCAGCCTGCTGGAATACCCGCTTGAAGGCCACTGGCAACCCGAGCACTGGGCACGCTTTGTCAAGGGTGGTTTTCCTATCGGCGACGACCGAAGCATACGAATTCCGGACCAGCCGGGCCTGGGCATCGAGATCGACTGGGGTGTGATCCGGAAATTTGGCAAACGGATCTACCGTGGCACTCCGGCCAACGTGGCCACCCGGGCCATGCGCGACCGTGGCCTGAAACAGGCACTTTACCTGAAGGGCAAAAAGGCGCAGCAACTGGAGCGTTCATCGAAGGCGGAGTTCAGTATTCCCCTGCCACCATTCTGAATCCGGCACGCACTCGATGCAGCAAACAAAAAAAGGCCCCTCACGGGGGCCTTTCTTCAAATCCAGTTGATTCGAAAGCCGGTCAGGTCTTCTGTCTGCGCATAAACAGGACGCTCAATCCTAACAGACCGATTAGCGAAACCAATATCAGCAGGCCTGATCGCGGCATTGTGGGCACGCCCACTGCCATTGACGGACAGGAGCCTGCCACTTCCTCGGGTATGAAAGGATCCGCGCTAAAACCGATCTCATTGCATACGAGGCCCACTCCAGCAGCACCAGTCCCAAACTCACCTTCGAATTCAAGGTTAAATTCCAGCAACTGCGTTGCGCCAACGGGTACGGTGAGTGTTTCAGAATCCTTCAGCGCGCCATCATCCCAAACTTCACAGGTTACTGAATCGAGACCACCACCGTCATCGGTATCGCCCGTAACGTCACCAGAGATGGTGTAGGAATTAAAACTGCACTCACCTTCTCCTGCCACGGTCTGCGTACCGACAGCTACAATCGGCCCGGCGGCAGCAGCTTCCACTCCGCTACGGCCCGGGTCAGGCAGCCTATCCTTGGGGATGTTTCGGTCCCATGCGGCATAAGCATTCAGCGTAACAATCAACGCTGCAATCGTGATTAATGCACTCTTCTGACGACTTTTTCTCATTGCGTTTCTCTCCGGGGGACAACTACAGGTTAATTTAACCTATTAATCAGAATGATTCGCATTCTATTAGAAAAGTCAAACAAAGGAAACCCCGGTCGCGGTGCTGGGATAAAGAGGGCACACCGGGACCGGGGGTATTGGGGCTGCAGTATCAGGTCTTAACCGTTGCAATCTCCAGTACCACGTCCACCACCGCCATAACCGCCGGCGCCACGGGCCTGGCGCATTTCATCCAGCATCTGCCTGAATTCTTCACGCTTTGCCTGGTGCTCCTCATACAGGGCCAACTGTTCAGGGGTCAACAGCGCTATGATTTCGGCGTGGATCGTCGCACGCATCTCTTCAGCAAGCAGGCGTGCCCTTTCCTGCTCCTGCTCACGCAGCAACTGGGCGTCTTCAAAAATGGCTGCGAGCGCTGCCACCTGGACCTCGTCAAGACCGAGTACTTCGGTCAGGCGATCCAGCTGGTTACCGGGACCACCACCGGCCATAGCCGCGTTACCGGCTCCGCCACCTGGTCCGTTACCACTACCGTTCCCGGCCTGCTGGGCCATCGCTGTGCCAGTGGCAAACGCAAATAAAAAGGCAATCAATACAATCTTTTTCATGGTCATTTCCTCGTTTGGTTAAATGTAATCCTGCAATTCAGTGTTCAATCACAGAGCGTTTCTGACAGGCTCCATACTGGTGTGCAAAATCGCATCAAATTTGAAGAAAATAAGGAGATTTCATCCCAGCAGTTGTCCGGAACCCAGACGTGGTGCAGGATATGGCAGCAACGGGGACAACAATGAAACTGAAGCTCATCCACAAGTTACTGATTGCGATGTTCGTCTGCACCACGGTCGTGTTGGTACTTATCACCCTCGTCACACGGGCCAGTATCGGACGCGGCTTCATGGATTTCCTGCAAAACCAGGAACGCAACCGGCTGGAGCTGCTGGTCCCGGAACTGGCAACCTGGTATGCAGAACATGGCAGCTGGGAAGAACTCGTCGACGATCCACGCCAGTTCTATTACCTGATGTTCCTGGCCATACCGCAGGAAGCCGAAACCCGCCTGGCGCCTGGGCCGGGGCGTGGCCAGCGAGAAGGTCGCCGTGGCCAGGGTTTTCCCGGCGCAGGACCTCCTGCAGGACGGGGACCAGCAGGTGAACAAAGGCTGGGTAACGGGCCCGGTGGCGGACCCGGCGGACGTATCGCCTTCGGCCAGCGTGTGTTCCTGCTCGATGCCGCCAAGGCTCCTGTCATCGGTGAGGTGCCAGCTGATTTTGATGAGAACTACCTGCTACCTGTCGAGGCCGACGGGCAAGTGGCCGGTTGGCTCGGTATCGCCCTGATACGAAATTTCAGCCTGCCGGAAGAAGAAGCCTTTATCAGCCGTTTGCGCGATAACCTGCTGCTCGGCCTGGGTATTGGTCTGGCCGTTGCGGCCCTGTTGGCCTGGCTATTGGCCCGCCACCTCTCCCGCCCCATCAAAGCAGTGGCCGAAGGTATACGTTCGGTGGCAGGCGGTGACTTCGCGACCCGGCTTGAAACCGGGGGCAGTGACGAGATCGCCAGGCTGAGCGAAGACGTCAACCGCTTGTCCGCCGCGCTCGGTGAGCATGAAGCGGTGCGCAAACGCGTCATGTCGGATATCGCGCATGAACTACGCACGCCGTTAGCCATCATCAGTGGTGAGCTGGAAGCGATGAGCGACGGTATCCGCCCGCTGGACAAAACACAGTTGAATTCAGTTCACGACGAGGTCAGACACCTCGCCGTGCTGGTGGATGACCTGCACAACCTGGCGATGACCGATGCCGGCGCATTGGCCTACAAGATGGCGCCGGTGAATTTTAACGACCTGGTGCAACTGGCCATTGATTCCTTTGCCGGGCCGGCCAATGAAAAGAATCTCGACATCGAGTACACCGGAACCGACCGCACTATCAGCTTACACGGCGACGAAAAACGCCTGCGCCAGCTCCTGCACAACCTGCTGGACAATTCCGTACGCTACACCGATGCGGGTGGCAGAATCTCGGTCGCACTCTCGACACGAGGACAGCTGGCCAGGTTACTTATCAGTGACAGTGCTCCGGGCGCCAGCGTGGAAGAATGCGAGCACATGTTCGAACGACTGTATCGCATGGAGGCCAGCCGCAACCGCAATTCGGGCGGCAGCGGCCTGGGCCTGGCCATCTGCCGCAATATCGTCGAAGCCCACGGTGGGCAGATCGACGCGCAACCGGGTCCGGATGGCGGCTTGTTGATTACCACCACCCTGCCACTCGACTCATGAGCATACCGGCCACCATCCTGATCATTGAAGACGAGCAAAAGATCGCCAGCCTGTTGAGCGATTACCTCGAAAAAATAGGGGGTTACCACACTCACTGGGTGGGGCGTGGCGACGAAGCGATGCGGGCCTTCGAAGATACAACGCCCGATCTCGTGCTGCTTGACTTGATGCTGCCTGGCATGAACGGTCTGGATGTGTGCAAGAAGATCCGTGATACCAGCCAGGTGCCGATCATCATGATCACCGCGCTGGTGGAAGAAATCGACCGCCTGCTGGGCCTGGAATTAGGCGCCGACGATTACATCTGCAAGCCTTTCAGTCCGCGGGAAGTCGTGGCCAGGGTCAAGGCCGTGTTGCGCAGGAGCCGCGCATCGGCAAGCGAGGTAATGCCAAGCGGTCTGCAAATCGACAAGGAGCGTCACAGCGCCAGCCTGGACAACAATGATTTGAAACTGTC
>JAPHTE010000340.1 GCA_026196445.1 Lysobacterales bacterium | reverse complement strand
TAGTCTCATATTTAATAGAGCAATAGATGGAAAATGGGGCTTTCAGGTCAAATCAAGCGATTAGGCAGCTATTTTTAGGGGTGTCGTCCCAAAAATGGCAATCGGCAAATAGTTTTCACACAGCCTCGGCCATGTGCAGACATTCGCCTATACTTGGATGAAGAGCCGCTAATGACCCAATTGGGTCTTTTGATAAATGCTGCAGATCTAACGCACAAGATTTGCCCCAATAACAAAAATAGTTGAGGAGACAAAAATGAACTGGGAAGCAATTGGTGCAACTGGGGAGTTGATTGGCGCATTTGCTGTCGTGGTTTCGCTTATCTATGTCGGTGTTCAGGTTAGACACAGTGCTGGAGCAGTTCGGTCTGCAGCTTCAAACGACGCGTCCGTGGCCATGCAGAATTGGTATCTCGAAATAGGAAGTAACCGACAGGCGAGCGATATTTGGTTCAATGCAATGACTAGCCCGGAGCCGCTTTCCACGCACGACGAATTTCAGTTCATGATGTCGATGCATTCCTGCTTATTGGGCATGCAAAACAGCTATTTACTTTCGCAAGAGGGGACGTTGGACGCCGAGTTTCGGGAAGCCATAACCACCGCAATCGTAGCGGTTAAAGACCTCCCCGGTATGAGTCGTTATTGGAGGCAAAGAAGGGATTTTTTCCACACTGGTTTCGCAGAATATATCGATGGCTTATTAGCTCGTGACGCGATTGAGACGCTCGATATGTACAAGAGACCGGATGTAACGGTGGGTCAGTAATTTGAAGGAAGGCCACAATTAAGTCCGACCGTTCCTGGCCTGTTGCGGCCGCTCAAATCTCTGGTAATTGCACCAGAAGAATTTCAACCAGCCAGCAGGCAAAGTATTTCGAACATCAAGGTTGCCGCCACCAGCGCCGTATTGCCCGTCTGGTCGAAAGGGGGTGACACTTCCACTACATCACCTCCGATCAGGTTCAGTCCGCTCATGCCACGCAGCAACGCTTGCGCTTCGATTGTCGTAATACCGCCGATTTCGGGAGTGCCCGTGCCTGGAGCGTAGACGGGATCCAGCCCATCAACATCGAAGGAGATATATGTCGGCCCCTCACCCACCACGCGGCGCGCTTCATTGATCACGGCATCAACACCCGAACGGGTGAACTCTTCCATAAAGATCACCCTCATACCCTGTTGGTCCGAAAAATCCCAGCCATCAGTAATATTCTGACCGCCACGGATGCCGATCTGAACAGTACGTTTCGGATCGAGTACGCCGTCTTCTACCGCGAGCCGGAAAGGTGCACCGTGGTGAAACTTGCAACCCTGAAATGGGCCCCAGGTATCTGTATGTGCATCGATATGGATCAGGCCAACAGGCTCCGACTCGCCTAAAACTTTCAGTATCGGATAACTGATCGAATGATCTCCGCCTGCGGAAAGGGGGACGGCACCTGCAGAGACGACTTTCCGGAAGAAAGACTCGATTTCCTCAGCCACAACCTTCGGGTCGTACATTGAACCGAATCGGACATCTCCAAGATCAGCCACGCGGCAGGCTTCGAAAGGATTGAAGCGTGTAACATGATGTATGGTCCGAATCAGCGACGAAGAGTTACGGATCTCGCGTGGTCCATGGCGCGCACCGGGCCGGTTGGTAACACCACCGTCATAAGGAACACCGATTAACGCGATATCCACTTCACCCGGATCATTTGACAATGGGCAGCGCATAAACGTCGGTATCCCAGTGAAGCGCGGAGCATTTTTCGGGTCAAACCCGCTGGTTATGGAATCGGTCATTTAGAACCCCCATTGGGTCATGGCTGCGATCACCAGCAGCGCAATCAGTACTCTGAACAGGAAGATTACCACCAGATCAGGGAGATTCACCACAATGTGATATTTGGGGTCAGGCGATGATGTCCTAAATGGCGGCTTCTGGCTGTTATTCAACCAAGCGAAATTTGACCTGTTTCAGTAGCTGCTTCCTGGCCTATTCTGTTGAAAAACACGTCGTAAAAACGATCAATATTGCACTTTAGATTGCGAAGCGATGTCTGTGCTCCGGCTGATGCCGGATTTTGCTTTTTTAT
>JAPHTE010000313.1 GCA_026196445.1 Lysobacterales bacterium | reverse complement strand
TCTGCGATTCTGTGGGAGCGGCCGCTGGCCGCGATTAGGTTCAGTGCAAAATCTGGTAAATCGCGGCGGGACGCCGCTCCCACAAATTATTTTCTTCTCACAAAATTTGTTTGGTTTATCAGTCGAATTTGTTCTTGAACCGGATCAACCGGCGGCGCTGACGTTTGTCCGGGCGGCGCTCACGTTCATGGCCGGCACGTTGTTGGTACTGCAGCCTGCGTTCCTCTGCCAGTTTCTCCCGTTTTTCGCGGTTTTCCCCGGATTCCTCGTACAGGCTTTGCGCAACCGTTGCCGGTCCGCGTCGCATGGACAAATCCAGCACGGTGACAATCAGTTCTTCTTCACCACGCTGGATGCGCAGTTCGTCACCAATATTCAACGGTCTGGCTGGCTTTGCACGCTTGCCGTTGAGGTGAATTTTCCCACCGGATACCGCTTCGCGGGCCATCGAGCGGGTCTTGAAGAACCGCGCGGCCCATAGCCATTTATCGAGTCTGACTGGGTCCATTCGTCGAGTTTAGCACCAGATGATCGGGCTCCAGAAATTCTGTGCGTACGGTGAATCGCGGCCAGAGGCCGCTCCCACAGGTTGCGTCTCTACAGATTCTTAAGGGATGTTCAGCATCAGGCGGTTGACCCGCTGTACGAAACCGGCCGGGTCTTCCAGTTGGCCACCTTCGGCCAGCACGGCCTGTTCGAACAGCAGGTTGGCCCAATCACCGAACGCCTCGTCGGACTCCACACCGGTCATCTGCTGCAGCAGCGGGTGCTCGAGGTTGACTTCCAGCATCGGCTTGCTGTCAGGCAACGCCTGGCCGGCCTGCTCCAGCATGCGGCGCATGTGCATGGCCAGTTCCTGCTCATTCAATACCAGGCAAGAGGCGGACTCCGTCAGCCGCTGGCTGGCGCGGACCTCCGCAACCTGCTCACCAAGCGCATTTTTGATTCGCTCCAGCAGCGGGTCTTTCGCCTTGTCTTCATTTTCTTCCTCGGTATCTTCCGGCTGGTCTTCCTTACCCAGGTCGACATCACCCTTGGCGATCGAGCGCAACTTCTTGCCTTCGAACTCGGTGAAATAGCCCATCGCCCACTCGTCGATGCGGTCTGACATCAGCAGCACTTCGATGCCCTTCTTACGGAAGATTTCGAGGTGCGGGGAATGCTCGGCGGCCTTGCGGTTTTCCGCAGTGACATACCAGATCACATCCTGGTCTTCCTTCATCCGGGAAACATAGTCTTCCAGGCTGACACGTTGCTCACTCGCAGCGTCCTTGGTGGAGGCAAAACGCAGCAGCTTGGCGATCTTGTCCTTGTTGGCCATGTCCTCGACCAGGCCTTCCTTAAGCACATTGCCGAATTCGTCCCAGAACTGGTTGAATTTCTCCATGTCCTTGTCGGCCAGGCGCTGGATCAGGTCCAGGCTGCGCCGGATGACGGCCGAACGGATCTTGCCGACCAGTTCGTTCTCCTGCAGCAGTTCACGCGAGACATTCAATGGCAGGTCGTCGGAATCGATCACGCCACGCATGAAACGCAGGTAGTGCGGCAGGATCTGCTCGGCGGCATCCATGATAAAGACCCGCTTGACATACAGGCGCAGGCCGTGGCGCTCGTCGCGCTGCAGCATCATGTCCATCGGGGCTTTGGAGGGGATATACAGCAACGAGGTGTAATTCTGCGCGCCTTCCACGTGGTTGTGGGCCCAGCTCAACGCGTCCTCGAAGTCATGGCTGACGTGCTTGTAAAAAGCCTGGTAGTCCTCACCGCTGATCTCGGATTTTTGCAGGGTCCACAGGGCAGATGACTGGTTGACGGCCTGCCACTCCATTTTGGGCTCCGTGTCCTTGTCATCGTCGCCATCAGGCGTCCTTGGCGTCTTCATGTAGATCGGGAAACCGATGTGGTCGGAATACTTGCTGATCAAACCACGCAGTGACCAGGATGTCTTGTATTCGCTGGCGTCCTCACGCAGGTGCAGCGTGACCTCGGTGCCCTGTTTGGGCACGTCAATCTGCTCAAGGCTATATTCACCGCTACCGTCGGACTCCCAACGCACACCTTCTGAAGGTTCGTCAGCGGCGGCGCGTGTAACCAGCGTGACCTTGTCTGCGACGATAAACGAAGAATAAAAGCCGACGCCGAACTGACCGATCAGCTTGGAATCGAACTCGTCTTTGGACTTGAGGTTCGCCAGGAAGGACTTGGTACCCGATCGGGCAATCGTGCCGATGTTGTCGACCACTTCATCGCGTGACATGCCGATACCGTTATCGCGAACCGTGACCGTTCCGGCATCTTCATCAACCTCGACCTCGATCTTCAACTCGGCGTCACCGCCCATCAGGTCCGGGTTTTGCAATGCTTCGAAGCGTAGCTTGTCGCAGGCATCCGAGGCATTCGAAATCAATTCACGCAGGAAAATCTCGCGGTTCGAATACAACGAGTGAATCATCAGGTTCAGTATTTCGCGTACCTCGGCCTGGAATTCGTGTTTTTCGATCTTCTTGTCTTTGGTCTTGCTCATTTGCAGTTCCGATTAATTTGAAGCTACCGTCAAAGTAGGGTCTATAACCAAGGTTTCAAGGCCAAAAAAAAGCCCGCATTGCGGGCTTTTCTTCGGAGGGTATACCCAGCTTAGCCGAGTTTTTCCTTGATACGCGCAGCCTTGCCTTCCAGGTTCCGCAGGTAGTACAGCTTGGCGCGACGCACGTTACCACGGCGCTTGACCTTGATCGAGTCAATCAACGGGCTGTGGGTCTGGAACACACGTTCGACACCGGTGCCGTGTGAAATCTTGCGTACCGTGAAGGCCGAGTTCAGGCCGCGGTTCTTCTTGGCAATGCAAATTCCTTCAAACGCCTGCAGACGTTCGCGGTCGCCTTCTTTAACCTTAACGCTAACAATGACGGTGTCGCCGGGGCTGAATTCCGGTAACTCACGGGTCATTTGCTCTGCGTTGATTTGCTCAATGATATTCATCGTCCTGTCCTTTCAGTAAGCCATCTCGGCTTTATCAATCGTTTTCCAATTCACTGCGAAATTCATCCAACAACAATTTCGCTTCTTCATCCAGTTGTCTGCCTTCCAGCAGGTCGGGTCTTCTCAACCAGGTCCTGCCCAGCGCCTGTTTCCTGCGCCAGCGGCGGATTGCTTCGTGATCACCGGATAACAACACCTCCGGTACCACCTGGCCATCGGTCACCTCAGGCCGCGTATAATGCGGGTGGTCCAGCAGACCATCCACGAATGAATCCTGCTCGGCAGACTGCTCGTCTCCCAGCACACCCGGCAACAACCGGGCGACCGCATCGATGATAACCGCGGCGGCCAATTCACCACCGGAAATGACGTAGTCACCAATCGACCATTCTTCATCGACTTCGGTCTCAATCACCCGTTCATCGATGCCTTCGTAGCGGCCGCAGACCAGTATCAAACCTTGTCTGTCCGCCAATTCTTCCACACCCGCCTGGTCCAGCCTGCGGCCCTGC
>JAPHTE010000133.1 GCA_026196445.1 Lysobacterales bacterium | reverse complement strand
GCCGATGAGTGGGTGCCGATCAAGCCGGGCACCGACGGTGCATTGTTCATGGCGCTGATCAACGAGATTATCCGCCAGGGCTTGTATGACCGGGAGTTCCTGACCCGGTATTCAAACGCTGCGGAACTGGTCAACCTGGACGAGGAGTCGGGCGACTTCGGCATGTTCAAACGCCTGGACGAATTACATGAAGAGGACTGCTTCGACCCGCAGAACAAGCTGTGGTGGGACCGGGCTACCGGCAAGGCCGTGCGCACCCATTCAGATGGCGCCGACCCATACCTGCTCGGTGAATACAGCTTGGACGACGGCACACCCGTCAAGCCGGCCTTCCAGTTGCTCGCCGAGCGGGTCACGGAGTGCACTGCCGAGTGGGCCGAAGGCATCACCGGAATTCCGGCCGACACCATTCGTCGCCTGGCCCACGAAATGGGTATCACTGCGCGTGACGAGAAGATTGAACTGCCGATCGCCTGGACGGATGCCTGGGGCAAGGAACACGCAACTGTCACAGGTAACCCGGTGGCCTTCCACGCCATGCGTGGCCTGGCGGCACATTCGAACGGTTTTCAAACCATCCGCGCGATGTCCGTCCTGATGAGTTTGCTGGGTACGATCGACCGCCCCGGTGGTTTTCGCCACAAGGCGCCTTTTCCGCGGCCTATTCCGCCCTGTGCGAAGCCCCCAAACGACCAGCGTGCGGTGCAACCCGATACCCCGCTGGACGGCCTGCCGCTGGGTTGGCCGGCTGACCCGGATGATCTGTTCGTCAATGACGATGGCAGCCCGGTCAGGGTCGACAAGGCTTTTTCGTGGGAGTACCCGTTGTCGGTGCACGGCATGATGCACAACGCCATTACCAACTCCTGGCGAGGCGATCCCTACCGCATCGACACGCTGATGATGTTCATGGCCAACATGGCCTGGAATTCGAGCATGAACACCTCCGAGGTGCGCAAGATGCTCAACGACAAGGACGAGGATGGCGAGTACAAGATTCCGTTCCTGATTGTCGCCGACGCTTTCCAGTCCGAAACGGTCGCATTTGCCGACCTGGTATTGCCCGACACGACTTACCTTGAACGGCATGACGTGATGTCCATGCTGGACCGCCCGATATCCGAATACGACGGCCCGGTCGACTCGGTCAGGGTGCCGGTGGTGCCGCCACAGGGTGATTGCCGTTCGTTCAATGACGTCATCATCGAGTTGGGAACGCGGCTGAAACTGCCGGCATTCATCGACGGGGAGGGCAAGCGCAAGTTCAAGGACTACGCCGATTTTGTCGTCAACTGGGAGACGGCGCCGGGCTCCGGCATCGGTTTCCTGGCCGGGTACCGGGGCAGGAACGGCGAAAAATCGATGGTTGGCGAGCCCAACCCGAAACAGTGGGAGATGTACGAGAAGAACAACTGCGTTTTCCACTACGAATTACCACGTTCTTACCAGTACATGCGTAACTGGAACCAGGGTTACCTGGAGTGGGCCAAGCGCAACTCGCTGGTGCGTTATACCGAACCGATCAACATTCATATCTATTCCGAGGTGTTGCAGAAGTTCCGTCTTGCCGCACAGGGCAAAACCGATGGCAGGCAGCCACCGGAACACTTGCGGGAACGGATCGAGAAGCACTTCGACCCGCTGCCGTTTTACGAGCAACCGCTGGAAGCGCAGCGTTCCGACCTCGAGAAATACCCGCTCAACGCGATCACCCAGCGACCGATGGCGATGTACCACTCGTGGGATTCGCAAAACGCCTGGCTGCGGCAAATCCATACCTATAACTTCCTGCACGTCAACTCCGCGACCGCCCGCGAGGCGGGTATCGAAGATGGCGGCTGGATGTGGGTCGAATCCATGCATGGCAAGGTGCGCTGCCTGTGCCGTTATTCCGAGGCGGTTGAGCCCGGCACGGTATGGACCTGGAACGCGATCGGCAAGGCCTCTGGTGCCTGGGCGCTGGACAAGGATGCCGAGGAAGCGCGCAAGGGCTTTTTACTCAATCACCTGATCAGCGAGGAACTGCCGGTGCAGGAGGGCGACGGCAGCCACCTGTCCAACTCAGACCCAATTACCGGCCAGGCCGGCTGGTACGATGTATGGGTACGGATTTATCCGGCGGAGGCCGGTGAGCCGGAAGTCAGCTCACCGCAGTTTGAAACCGCTCAACCCTTGCCCGGCCAGATGACCTGGCTGAACCCGGGGCGCTGGTTGAAGTACATGGCCGGCAAGACCGGCAAAGCCAAAGGGGGCGAGTCATGAAACAGCTTGCCCTGCTGATTGATCTGAACGTTTGCGTGGGCTGCCACGCCTGCGTGACCTCCTGCAAAGAGTGGAACACATCGGGCACCGCGGGTTACCTGGCGGATGAAAATCCCTACGACAAGAACCCGACCGGCACCTTCTTCAACCGTGTACAAACCTTTGAGGTGGGTACTTTTCCAAACACCGAGACGGTGCATTTTCCGAAGTCCTGTCTGCACTGCGAGGACCCGCCCTGCGTGCCCGTGTGCCCGACCGGCGCCAGTTACAAGCGCGAAGAGGACGGCATCGTGCTGGTGGACAGCGACAAATGTATCGGCTGCAATTACTGTTCGTGGGCCTGTCCATACGGCGCACGTGAGCTGGACGGCGAACAGAAAATAATGAAGAAGTGCACGCTGTGCGTGGACCGTATTTATGACGAATCGCTGCCTGAAGCAGAGCGTAAACCGGCCTGTGTGATGGCTTGCCCGGCGGAGGCGCGCCTGTTTGGCGATGTCAACGATCCCG
>JAPHTE010000097.1 GCA_026196445.1 Lysobacterales bacterium | reverse complement strand
TTCACCGGTGCCTACCTGTTCAACCCGTTCACCGAGAAACCGGTGCCGCTCTACCTGGCCGATTACGTGCTGATGGGTTATGGCACCGGCGCCATCATGGCGGTGCCCGGCCAGGACCAGCGTGACTGGGATTTTGCCAAGATCCACGACCTGCCGATCATTCGCACCGTGCAGCCACCCGCAGGCTGGGAGGGCGAGGCATATGTCGAAGACGGTCCGGCCATCAACTCCGACTGGCTGGACGGCATGGAGGTCGCCGAAGCCAAGGAAAAGGCCACCGAATGGCTGGTGGAAAGGGGTATGGGCGAGCGCAAGATCAACTACCGACTGAGGGACTGGGGTGTCAGCCGCCAGCGCTACTGGGGTTGCCCGATCCCGGTTATTTATTGTGAAGATTGCGGTGCGGTCCCGGTGCCTGAAGACCAGTTGCCCGTAGTGTTACCCGAAGACGTCGAGTTCATGGGTGTGCAGTCACCGATCAAGGCCAACCCGGAATGGCGCCAGACCACGTGCCCGCAATGCGGTAGTGCGGCCGAACGCGAAACGGATACTTTCGACACCTTCATGGAATCCTCCTGGTACATGCACCGTTACACTTCGCCGGGTGCAGACGCGATGGTGGACGAAAGGGCCAATTACTGGTTCCCGATCGATCAGTACATCGGCGGTATCGAGCACGCCATCCTGCACCTGATGTACTTCCGTTTCTTCCACAAGCTGATGCGCGATGAAGGTATGATGCAGTGCGACGAACCTGCCACCCGCCTGTTGTGCCAGGGCATGGTGGTGGCGGAGACCTTCAGCCGCAAGGAAGACGACGGCAGCACCCACTGGATCAATCCGGTGGATGTCGAAGTCGAGCGTGATGACAAGGGCAAGGTTACCGGTGCCCGCTTGATCGCAGACGGAGAACCTGTGGACATCGGCGCGGTCGAGAAGATGTCCAAGTCCAAGAACAACGGGGTAGACCCCAAATTCCTGGTCGACCGTTTCGGCGCGGACACCGTGCGGCTGTTCTCGATGTTCGCATCGCCGCCCGACCAGTCACTGGAGTGGTCCGAGTCCGGCGTGGAAGGCGCATTTCGTTTCCTGCGGCGTATCTGGTTCATGTGCACCGAGCATATAGCCGGCGGCCCGGTCGAAGCTTTGAAAACAGCCGAATTGAACACGGAACAAAAAACCATTCGCCGCCATCTACACGACACCATCGCCAAGGTCAGCGACGACGTCGGCCGCCGCCAGACCTTCAATACGGCGATCGCGGCGGTGATGGAACTGACCAACCACCTCGGACGTTTCGAAGACCGCAGCCCGCAGGGCAGGGCGGTACTGGACGAGGCCTGGAAAGCAGTGGTACGCCTGCTGGCGCCGATCACGCCGCATATCTGCGAATCCCTGTGGGAGATGCTGGGCGAGACGGGAACCGTGGTTAACACCGCCTGGCCTGAGGTGGACGAGTCCGCACGTGTACGTGACCAGGTCACGCTGGTAGTACAGGTCAATGGCAAGCTACGTGGCCGGATCGAACTGTCTCCGGGCGCCGATGAGGAGACCGCCATGGCCGCTGCCACTGGCGAGCCGAACGTGCAGCGGCACATGGAAGGCAAGCAGGTGCGCAAGGTGATCTATATCCCGAACCGCTTGTTGAACATCGTGGTAGGCTAGAGTACTGATGATCAAGCCCCGTCACCTTTACTGTTTCCTGTTTGCGCTGTTGCTGAGCGCCTGCGGTTTCCAGCTGCAGACACGTGCCGAACTGCCGGCCGAGATGCAGCACACCAGGCTGGAAGTACAGGCTCCGTTCAGTAAGTTCGCTAGCCGGTTGGAAACCCACCTCGAGCAGAATGGAGTACGCGTGGTCAAGGACGCAGATGACGCAGCAGTACTCGAAGTGCCACAAAACAGCGTACGCAGGGAAATCCAATCTATTGGCGACAATGCCCGGGTGCGTGAATACATGCTGCGTCATACCGTGCAGTTCCGCTTGCTGGATAGCGACGGTAAAGAAATGATCCCCCTGCAGACTCTCGAGCAAACCCGCGTGTACAGCTTTGACCAACAGGACATCCTGTCCAAGGAGCGTGAAGACGAGTTTTTACGCGAAGACCTGTCAGATGCGCTCGCACGCATGGTAGTCAGGCGGTTGGGTACCTACGGTAAATAGATCCCGGTAAGAAATGCAGCTTAAAGCAGAGCAATTGGCCGGCAGCCTGGAACAAGGGCTGGCGCCGGTTTACCTGGTCGGCGGCGAAGAGCCGTTGTTATTGCAGGAATGCTGCGACCAGATCAAGGCAGCGGCCAAGGCGCAAGGTTTCCTGGAGCGGGAGTTATTGCACGTGGGCCAGGGTTTTGACTGGTCGGAATTGCAATCCGTGGCAGCGCCTTCGTTGTTTGGTTCACGCAAGATCATAGACCTGCGTCTGCCAACCGGGAAGCCCGGCCGTGAGGGTGGCGCGATCCTGACCAAGTGGGCGGAGGACCCGGACCCCGAGATATTGTTACTGGTCAGCTGTGAAAAGTGGGATGCCGGATCGCGCAAATCAAAATGGGCGTCGAAACTCGCCAAGGCTGGTGTGCAGATCGATATCTGGCCGATTGCTGCGTCGCAGTTGCCAAGCTGGTTGCAACAACGGATGCAGCGGCAGGGGATGCAACCGGAAACCGACGCCTTGCGGATCCTGGCAGACCGGCTGGAAGGCAACCTGTTGGCAGCCAACCAGGAAGTCGATCGACTGGCCTTACTCAAAGGTCCGGGTCCGATTACGGCTGAGGACGTACTACAGGCCGTCGCCGACAGCAGCCGTTTTGACGCTTTTGTATTGTCGGAACACATGCTGACCGGGAACCTGAAAGAGGGCTTGCGTGTTGCAGCCGGCCTGAAGCGCATCGGTACACCCCTTCCCCCGTTGCTCGGCGCTTTGCTCAAGGAACTCAAAACCACCGAGGCCTTCAGGCTGGCTATGCGCGCCGGGGAGCCTGAGACCACTGCCTTCAGGCGACTGAATATCTGGTACAAGAAGCAGGGAATTATTCGTAGTGCAGCCCGGCGCCTGGACACGCGCAAACTGTTCGAAGCATTCAAAATATTGGCCCTGGTTGACCGTCAGAGCAAGGGGCGGGCCGCGGGCGATCCGTGGCGGAGCATCGACGAGCTGTTGTTGCAGTTGTCCGTCCGCTGAAATCGGCCCCCGACGTGCGCATCAGCAAACAACCACCGCTCGCCTTTTTCGGCGGCACCTTTGACCCGGTACACTACGCGCACCTGCGTTGCGCTGAACAGGCGCGCAGCATACTGCAGCTGGAAAAACTGTACCTGCTGCCCGCGGGTGATCCTCCACATAAGAACACCCCATTTACCACTGCTGCGCAGAGGCTGGACATGCTACGCCTGGCGCTGGCGGATTACCCGGCGCTGGATATCGACGATCGGGAATGCAGGCGTGATGGCCCCTCGTTCATGGTGGATACGCTGCACGAGTTGCGTACGGAATATCCCGGGCAATCAATACTGCTGTTGATCGGCCAGGACGCGATCAACTACTTGCACACCTGGCACCAATGGCGGCAGTTGTTTTCACTGGCCCACATCATCACGTTTCCGAGGCCAGGCGCCGCGCCTGCTTACCTGCCGGAGCTGGCGGCCGAAATCGAGCGCCGCTACTGTAGCGACCCTCAGGCGCTGGCGGGTTCGACGTCGGGCAAGGTGTTGCACCTGGATCTCGAGCTGATCGATATTTCTGCAACGGCCATTCAGGCCGCCATCCGCCGCGGTCAACCCCTGAACGGCATGTCACCTGCGCCGGTGTTGCAATACATCGCCGACAACCGGCTCTATTTGTCTGCCTGAAGGAGCCTGGCAACATATGCTTGCTTTACGCGAACTATGCTGGCGGCTAAAATTCAGTGTTCTGCGTAAATGCAGTACACTAGCTTAATCCAACAGGTAAAAATCAAATTTGAATACCCAGACCGTTCGTGAAGAATTAACCACCGACCAGTTGCAACAACTCGTTGTTTCCTCCCTAGAAGACTTCAAAGCTGCCGATATCGTGATCATCGATGTTTCGGACAGGAGTCCCTTGACCGAGCGCATGGTGATCGCGTCGGGTAATTCGACCCGGCATGTGAAATCCATGGCGGAAAACCTGATCGTCAGGGCCAAGGCTGGCGGCAACCCGCCGCTGGGCGTCGAAGGCGCGGGCGAGGGGGAGTGGGTATTGGTTGATTTGAATGACGTAATCGTGCACCTGATGCTCCCTCAGACCAGGGCCTTTTACAATCTTGAAAAACTATGGGAAGCCAGCGCCGAACGCCGCAGCGGTATTAGCGGTTCCCAGTAATACTGCTTCTTGACTCGCTTAATCCGCAATCTGGGTATTGGAGGATCATTAGATGCAATTGCTGGTGGCCGCGGTTGGACAGCGTATGCCACGCTGGGTGAACGAGGCCTGGTCAGAATACAGCCGCCGCATGCCGCGGGAGCTCAGCCTGTCACTACGTGAAATCGCGCTCGCGAAACGAGGCAAGAATGCCGACACCAGGCGCCTGATGGCCACCGAAAGCGACGCGTTGCTGGCTGCGATGCCTGCACGCTCTCGCGTCATTGCACTGGATGTCAGGGGCAAGGCCTGGTCAACTGAACAACTGGCGGTAAACCTGGAGGGCTGGATGGGCGAAGGCCGCGACGTTGGTTTCATGATCGGCGGACCGGACGGTATCAGTCCTGAAATTTTGGCAAGCTCGGACGCACGCTGGTCACTTGGCCCACTGACTTTACCGCACCCGCTGGTGCGGGTCGTATTGGCCGAGCAGTTGTACCGGGCCTGGACTATCACGCAAAATCATCCATACCACCGCGCATGAACTCATCATCCTTGATATTGCTGGCTTCAGCCTCGCCCCGCCGGCAGGAATTACTTCGGCAACTGGATGTCAGATTTACCGTGGCGCCGGCGAATATCGACGAGTCCATCATCGAAACTGAGACACCGCGCGAGCACGTGGTGCGCCTGGCACGTGAAAAAGCCCTGGCGGGTTTTGAGCAAAACCTCGGCCTGATGCCGGCGCTGGGGTCTGACACCATCGTGTTGCTGGATGGAGATATTCTCGGTAAACCGGCCACGCGGCCCGAGGCCGAGGCCATGTTGCAACGGCTGTCTGGCCAGACGCACCACGTCTATTCGGCGGTCGCCCTGGTGGTGAATCCTGAAAAGGTGCTGGAAGCACTCAACATCACGGCGGTGACATTCGGTGACATGCCGGGAGACTGGATACGGGAGTATTGCAGGGGCGAGGAACCGATGGACAAGGCAGGTGGCTACGCGGTGCAGGGTGGTGCCGGGCAGTTTATCCGGCGGATCGATGGCAGCTATTCCGGCGTCATGGGTCTGCCGCTTTTCGAGACGGCGCAACTATTGCGCGAGGCGGAATTGCTGGCATGAAACACCAGGCAGCCACAATCGCGACTATTGACCTCGGTCAACGCCGAGGCGGGTCCGGATGGTATCCTAGCGCTTCTATAGTCAACGCCTCCGAACGCGGAACGACACGTTTATGAGTGAAGAAATCCTGATCAACGTGACCCCGACGGAAACCCGTGTTGGCCTGGTCGAGAATGGCATG
>JAPHTE010000166.1 GCA_026196445.1 Lysobacterales bacterium | reverse complement strand
GTGGCGCCAACGGGCAGGTCGAGATTGTCGCCGATCACCTGGATTTTTCCATCCGCGCACAGTATATCGCCACGCCAGGTACATTCGTGTGTGGCCAGCGTACCGCCCCTGATCAGTACCGTCATGTCATGGCCTCCTGCTTCCGCTTTTCAGAGACCTGCAGAATCTCGGCAGCAGTGGCAATGGCGATTTCGCCGGGTAATTTGCCACCGATGCCGGCAATGCCGATCGGGCATACCAGCTGATCGACCTGTGCCTGTTCCAGGCCGTGTTCAAGAAAACGCTTTTCAAAACGCTTGCGCTTGGATGCAGAGCCGATCAGGCCACAGTAAGCTGCATCGTTTCTCGCCAATATGGTCAGGCAGATACCCAGGTCGAGTTGGTGGCTGTGTGTCATGACCAGGTAATAACTGCCCGGTGGCATGTTGGCGGCCTCAACCGCAGGCGATGGTGCGTGGATGGTACGAACGCCGTCCGGCACCTGCCTGAAAATATCCTCGCGGTCGTCGATCCAGCGGATCTCGGCATCGATACCTGCGAGGATTCCGACCAACGCGGTACCGACGTGCCCGGCGCCGAACACGGCGATGTTCAGTTCCGGGGACCTGATGTTTTCCAGCAGAACGTCTTCCACGCGGTGGGTTTTTTCGCTGCCCGACAGCATGGCCCGGGCTGCCTGCACGACGCTTTCCGGCAGTGGGCTGTCGTGGCTGCCAGCGTGGATAAGCGTTTTACGCGGCTGATTGTTCAACTCGGTAGCAAGCACGGCGCCTTGCCGCTGCAGGTCAGTCTCATACAGGGTCTTGAGCCAGGCCGGTACGTCACCGCGGATGGGTTCGAACAGCACCTCCACCGCACCGCCACAGCACTGGTCCAATGCTGCACCGAGTACAAACTTCTGTAAGCGGGCAGGCTCGTGGCGGTCCAGCATCTGCGTGGCAACCGCGGTGCATTGGTGCTCGAGTTGGCCGCCGCCGACGCTGCCCCGGCAAGTGTCACCGGTCACGATCATTCGAGCCCCGCTACCACGTGGCGCCGAACCGCGCGTTTCGATAACGGTCAGCAAAACAGCGGCGTGGCCTTTATCGGCCAGCGTATACAGGTCTGCGATCCAGTCGTTCACGCAAAACCGCCTTCGATGGCCCGCAATACGGCCTCGGGTGTGGCCGGCGCCTTCAGGTCGGGCAGCGGGTTTCCCGGGCAGGCGATCGCGTCGCGCAGTGCGTGGAATACGGACAGCGCCAGCATCAAGGGTGGCTCACCGACCGCCTTGGAACGGTGGATGGTCGCTTCGCGGTTCCGGTGCCCGTGTTGCAACTCAACACGAAAATCCGGTGCGATATCGGAACAGGTCGGGATTTTGTAGGTGGATGGGGCGTGGGTCTGAAGCTGGCCGTCGGCATTCCACCACAGTTCCTCGGAGGTCAGCCAGCCCACACCCTGGACGAAACCGCCCTCGACCTGGCCGCGGTCGATGGCCGGGTTAAGCGAATCACCACAGTCGTGCAAAATATCCACGCGCAGCACGCGGTATTCACCGGTCAGCGTGTCGACGATGACCTCCGAGACCGCCGCGCCATAGGCGAAGTAGAAAAACGGCCGGCCACTGAAAGACTCGGCATCGAAGTGGATCTTCGGGGTGCGGTAAAACCCGGTGGCCGACAGGGATACCCGTTCCATCCAGGCCATTTGCACCAGTTCGGTAAACCCGATGGACTGTGCGTCGGCCGTGACCTGGTTCGCGGTGAATTCAACTACCGCCTCGCTGACATTGAAATGCCTGGCGGCGAGCTCTGCCAGCCGGTTACGTATCTTGCGGGCAGCGGCCTGGGCTGCCTTGCCGTTCATGTCCGAGCCGCTGGATGCGGCCGTGGCAGACGCGTTCGGAACCTTGCTGGTATCGGCGGCGGTCACCCGGATGCGGTCCAGCGTGATACCCAGTTCATCGGCGACGACCTGCGCTACCTTGGTGTACAGGCCCTGACCCATTTCGGTGCCGCCGTGGTTCAGCCTGACGGTGCCGTCCTTGTAAATATGTACCAGGGCTCCGGCCTGGTTAAGCATCGTATTGGTGAAGGAAATACCGAATTTGACCGGTGTCAGCGCAATGCCTTTTCTGAATACGGATTCTTTGTCATTGAATTCGCGTAGCGCTGCCCGGCGTTGTTCATAATTGGCGTTCCGGCTGAGCTTGTCGGTCAATTCATGGATGATATTGTCTTCAATGGTTTGCCCATACGGCGTGACGTTACGGCTATCGGTGCCGTAAAAATTCCGCCGCCGCACCTCGAGCGGGTCCAACTCCAGCGTACGGGCGATGTCGTCGATGACGTACTCGATGGCAAACATGCCCTGCGGGCCGCCAAAACCCCTGAACGCGGTGTTGGAAACCGTGTTGGTCTTGCAGCGGTGTGAGACGATATGGGCGTTTTCCAGGTAGTAGGTGTTGTCGCAATGGAACATCGCGCGGTCGTTGATCGGGCCGGACAAGTCGGCGGAGATGCCGCAGCGTGACGCCAGCGTGAAATCGACGGCCTGGATGACGCCCCGCTCATCGAAACCCACCTCGTAATCGATGGTGAAGTCATGTCGCTTGCCGGTCACGATCATGTCAGCGTCACGGTCCATACGCAGTTTACAGGGCCGGCCGGTCTTGTCAGCAGCGAGCGCCACGAGACAGGCAAACAGGGCCGCCTGGCTTTCCTTGCCACCAAACGCGCCGCCCATCCTGCGGCAGATTACGACCACGTCCTTGGCGTCGCGTCGCGTGGCACGCGCCACCAGCGTTTGGACTTCGTCGGGGTGCTGGGTCGAGGAATAAATGGTCAGCGAATCGTCTTCGCCCGGCACCGCCATCGCGATATGCCCTTCGAGGTAAAACTGGTCCTGGCCACCACAGCATACGCGCCGTTGCAAACGGCGAGGGGCTGTTTTCAATGCGGTGACGGGGTCACCCCGGGTCACTTCCCGGCCTGGCAAAACGAAAGAGGAATGCTGCAGCGCGCTATCGGTATCGAGGATCGCAGGCAGTTCCTCGTATTCGACCCTGGCCAGGTGCGCTGCACGCCGCGCCGTATCGACGGTCTCGGCAGCCACGGCAAACAACGGATGGCCGGCGTATTGCACCGTGCCTTCCGCCAGGATCGGGTCATCGTGTACCACCGGCCCGAAATTGTTGTCACCGGGGATGTCAGCGGGCAGCAACACGGCCGCCACGCCGGGTTCGGCATTGACCCCGGCGAGGTCAATGGAGCGGATGTTTGCGTGCGCCTTTTCGCTGACACCCAGCGCCAGGTGCAAAAGGCCGCGAGGCTCCGGGATATCGTCGGTGTAGGCTGCCTGGCCGCTGACGTGCAGCGCGGCGCTGTCATG
>JAPHTE010000256.1 GCA_026196445.1 Lysobacterales bacterium | reverse complement strand
TGGAGAACTCGCCATTGCCATCCGCCAGCATATCGATGCTGTCCACACCACTGGCTTTGCCCCAGGCGTGCATCACGAAGACGTCATTGACGGCCATGCAGGCAATGGCGTCGACACCCCGGTCAAAAATTGCGCTGGCGTGCTCATTGAAACCGGGCAGGTGGTAAGCCGAGCAAGTGGGTGTGAACGCACCGGGCACCGCGAACAACACGACCTTGCGGCCAGAGAAATAATCTTCGGTGCTGATCAGGCGTGGCTTGCCCCCATGCATCTGGCCAAGCTGCGCCACGGGTATTCGATCACCAGTCTGTATGGTCATGGCAGATTTATGGATATGACTCAGGCGGCGACCGCGTCCGTGATCGCGGACAACAGCGCCTCCGGGTTGACCGGTTTTGTGAGGTAAGCCGTGGCCCCCTGGCGCATCCCCCAGATACGGTCTGCCTCGTCATCCTTGATGCTGACAAAGATCACCGCGATGCTGCGCGTGGCCGGGTCCCGGGACAGCTTTCGCGCGGCCTGGAAGCCATTCATGCCTGGCATTACAACGTCCATCAGGATTACGTTCGGAAGTTCTTCACGGGCTATCTGCAGGGCCTGATCGCCATTCTCAGCGGTCAATGTTTCGTGGCCCCAGTCTTCGACCAGTTTCTTCAGGCTGAAAACCTGGGCTGGGGAGTCGTCTACGATTAATACTTTCGCCATTTTTCAAATTCATCCAAACTACCCCCTCTGGCTGCAATTATGCACCATATGTACTGGAAATTGCAGCAAGCGGGCAGTCTTATGTCAGCTTGACCACCGTGCGCCCCAGGGTGCTGCCATCAATTAACGCATCGAAGGCGTCGCCGATGTCATCCAGTGCCACTTCGTTGCGAACGATGGAATCGAGGTGCCGCGGACGCCATTCGTTGGCGAGACGGCTCCAGAGCACTTCTCTCAGTGCATAAGGCGCATTGTTGGAACTGATGCCAATCAGGCTGACTCCGCGCAGGATCATTGGCAGGTTGGTAGCGTTGAACCCAATGCCGCCGACCATGCCGCACGAGGCGATATTACCCCACAGGTCAATAACCCGGCTGATGCCGGCCAGCGTGTCGCCACCCACGTTGTCGATGCAACCAGCCCAACGTATTGACTCAAGGGGTTGTTCTCCCCAGTGCAGTTTGTGCCTTGAAATGCACTGGCGCGCGCCCAGTTCCTCGAGGTAATCAAATTGTTCGGTCTTGCCGGTAATGGCGTGGGCCTCGTAACCCGCAGTGGTCAGAATGTCGATGGCAAAACTGCCGACACCGCCACTGGCACCCGTAACGACGATGGGACCCGCTTCGGGTGTCTGGCCGAGCGCTTCCATGCGATAGAGGGATATCGCAGCGGTAAAGCCCGCCGTGCCCATGGCCATGGCATCACGGGTGCTGAGCCCTTCGGGCAAGGGCACTACGTCCCGGCTATCGAGACGTGAATATTCACTGTAGCCTCCATCACGTTTTTCAGACAGATTACAGCCTGTCACCAGGACCTTGTCGCCCGGTTTGAAACGCTCGCAGTCCGAGCTGACCACCTCGCCGGCAACGTCGATACCGCCGGTGAGCGGAAATTTTTTCAGAATCTTGCCTTTGCCTGTGGCAGCCAGGGCGTCCTTGAAATTGATGCTTGACCACTCGCCGCGGATGACGACATCGCCTTCGCTGAGGTCGTCGAGTTTCAGCGTTTCGATGCCGGAACGGTAACCTTCGCCGTCGTTCTGGATGCGAAATGCCTTGAATGTCTTAGCTATGTCGTTCATAAATCAATTCCCTCGGTGGATGGCCCGTCCGTCTACGTGCAGCGCTGCTTCGTGCACTGCCTCCGACAGGGTTGGATGGGCGTGGACAATACGCGCCAGGTCTTCGCTGGCGCCGTGGAACTCCATGGTCACGACGCATTCCGCGATCAATTCCGATGCGCCCGGGCCGATGATGTGTACGCCGAGAACCTCGTCGGTGCCGGCATCGGCAAGCATCTTGACCATGCCGGCGGCATCACCCATGGCCAGGCCGCGTCCGGTGGCTGCGAACGGAAATGAACCAGTCCGGTAGTCCACGCCATCTTCTTTCAACTGCTGTTCCGTTTTGCCGACCCAGGCGATTTCCGGGTCCGTGTAGATCACCCATGGCACAGTGTCGAAATGGATGTGGGCGGCTTTGCCAGCGATCAGTTCAGCAACTGCAATACCTTCCTCGGAGGCCTTGTGCGCCAGCATCGGTCCGCGTACACAATCACCTACTGCCCATACACCGCGTACGCTCGTCTGAGAGCGTTCGTTGACGCTGATCTGGCCCTGTTCGTTGAGTTCGACTCCGCAGTCTTCATCCAACAACCCCTCGGTATAGGGCCTGCGGCCAACCGCAACCAGTAGACGGTCAAAGCTGAGCTCACTCTCTCCATCCTTGCCTTCGACCACCACCTTGACTTCTCCGTTTTCAACCGCAGCCGATTTGACCAGCGTATCGAGACGTATATCGAGGCCCTGTTTCTTGAACAAACGCCCGGCCTGTCTGGCAATATCGGTGTCAGCCATCGGCAGCAACTCTGGCAACGCTTCCAGCAAAATGACCTCGGCGCCCAGGCGGCGCCAGACCGAACCCAGTTCCAGGCCGATAACACCGGCGCCGATGACGCCGAAACGTTTTGGCGTTTCCTGCAGGTCCAGCGCACCCACGTTGTCGATGATGTACTCACCATCGAATTCCACGTTGGGGATCGCGATCGGTACCGAGCCGGACGCCAGGATGATGTTTTCCGCCTGCAGGTTCAGCGTGTCCGATGCATCGTGCGGGGTGAACTCGACCTGTCGATCAGCAAGCAAGCGACCGCGGCCGTGGTAATGCTTGACCTTGTTGGCCTTGAACAACTGCGCCACGCCACCGGTCAGGCGTTTCACCACGCTGTCCTTCCTCGACATCATGGTGCCGACATCGATGCTGGCGTCGCTGACGCTTATACCGTGCGCTGCATAATCATGTTGCAGGTGGTGGTAGTGCTTGGAACTATCCAGCAGGGCCTTGGACGGTATGCAGCCGACATTCAGGCAGGTACCGCCCAGTGCCGCTTTGCCGTCCTTGCCGGTATTCATGTCGATACAGGCTGTCGTCAGACCCAGTTGGGCAGCCCTGATCGCGGCCACGTAACCTCCTGGGCCACCACCGATAACGATTACATCAAATTTTTCAGTCATCTCCAGATATCCAGGTTCAAAGGTTCAATAACAAACGCGCCGGGTCTTCCAACACGTCCTTGACAGCCACAAGGAACTGTACTGCGTCCTTGCCGTCGATGATGCGGTGGTCGTAACTGAGTGCGATGTACATCATCGGGCGGGCTTTGATCTCACCATCCACGACGACGGCGCGTTCCTTGATCGTATGCATACCCAGGATCGCGCTCTGGGGAGGATTCAGCAGCGGCGTGGAGAGCAGTGAGCCAAAGGTGCCGCCATTGGTGATGCTGAAAGTACCGCCCTGAAGTTCTTCGAGGGTAATGGAGCCATCGCGTGCCCGCGATGCAAAATCACGGATGGCGTGTTCTGCATCCGCCAGAGTCATATGCCCCGCATCCTTCAGTATTGGCACCATCAGGCCGCGCTCGGTAGATACCGCGATACCGATGTCCTGGTAACCGTGGTAGACGATTTCGTCGCCTTCCAGCGAGGCGTTGATGACCGGGTGCTTACGTAAGGCGTCGCAGACTGCTTTTACGAAGAACGACATCAGGCCCAGCTTGACGCCGTGCTGATTTTCGAAGGCTTCCTTGTATTTCCGGCGCAAGTCCATCACGGCCTTGAGATCCACCTCGTTGAACGAGGTCAGGATGGCCGCGGTGTTCTGTGCATCTTTCATGCGCGCGGCGATGGTCGAGCGCAGGCGTGTCATCTTGACACGTTCCTCCGGCCGCGCACTCACAGGGCCGGCGCCTTGTACGTGCTGCATTACGTCGGCCTTGGTGATGCGTCCGCCACGGCCGGTGCCGCTCAGCTGGCTGAGATCTGCTTTTTCTTCCTCCGCCACGCGTCGTGCTGCCGGGCTCAGCCTGGCCGTGTCTGTTGCCGGCTTGGCTTTGTCCTCGTCTGCAGAGGTCTTTAGGTCCTTTTCCGCAGGCTGTGACTTGTCCTCGCCCCCAGGCCCCGCTTCGCTGTCTACGGAATCCTGCTCTTCAACCGTACCTTCCTCGATCAGTCCGAGCAATTCGCCGCTGACCACGGTTTCACCGCTGTCACGGACGACCTTGCTGACCACGCCATCGACCGGGGAGGGCACTTCGAGCACCACCTTGTCGGTTTCGAGGTCCAACAAGTTCTCATCCCGCCGTATGCTGTCACCGGGCTGCTTATGCCAGGCGGCGACGGTGGCGTCGGCCACGGATTCCGGTAAGACCGGCACTTTGACTTCTGTACTCATCGGTTCTCTCTTTAATAATACTCGTTCAGTTTTAATCCGGCACCTGGAGTGATCGCCTCGCTGACCAGCGCCTTCTGTTCTTCCACATGCACCGGAAAGTACCCGGTCGCCGGCGATGCCGAGCTTGGCCGGCCGGCGTAAAACAGTGTCTGCTTGCCGTGCATGGCCGCCAGCAGGTTGTGGATGGCCTGATACCAGGCGCCCTGGTTCTGCGGTTCTTCCTGGCACCAGGCGACCTCGCATTGGGCGGGATACGCCGCCAATGCAGCCGACAAATCCTCGTGCGGCACCGGGTACAATTGTTCGATGCGAACCACGGCGATATCGTCCCGTGGCTCGTCCCGGAGCGCGTCCGCCAGGTCGTAGTAAACCTTGCCGGAACACAGGACCACGCGCTTGACCGCCGTCTTGTCAGTGATGCGCGTATCGTCGATAACCGCCTGGAAGTTGCCGTCGATCAATTCTTCCAGCGTTGAGGTCGAAGCCTGGTTCCGCAGCAGGCTCTTGGGCGTCATGACGATCAACGGCTTGCGTGTGTCCATCAGCATCTGGCGGCGGATCATGTGGAACATCTGTGCCGGCGTGGTCGGCACGCAGACCTGGATATTGTTGTTCGAGCATAGCTGCATGAAGCGTTCCAGGCGCGCGCTGGAATGCTCGGGGCCCTGGCCCTCGTAACCGTGCGGCAGGTACATCACCAAGCCGCAAAGGCGTCCCCACTTGGCCTCGCCGGACGACAGGAACTGGTCGATGACGACCTGCGCGCCGTTGGCGAAATCGCCGAATTGGGCCTCCCAGATCACCAGCGTTTCCGGGTCCGCGGTGGCGTAGCCGTACTCGAAGCCAGTAACGGCCTCTTCCGACAGCAGGGAATCAATGATCGTGACGTGCGCTTCGGGGTCAATTTCGGCCAGCGGCGTAAAGACCGTACCATCCGCCTGGTTGTGCAGCACGGCGTGACGGTGGAAGAAAGTACCACGCCCGGAGTCCTGCCCGACCAGGCGCAAAGCCGTGCCGTTGCGGATCAAACTGGCGTAAGCGACGTTCTCGCAGAACCCCCAGTCGAGGCGCAGATCGCCACGCGCCATCTTCCTGCGGTCCTCTATGATCTTCTTGACTCGGGGGTGCAGTTCAAAACCGGCGGGCAGGGTGGTCAGCTTGTCGCACAGCGCGGCCACCGTTTCCTTGTCCAGCGCCGTTTGCACGCCCGGCGCCGCCAGGCTGCCCTGGTCGAAGCTGTGCCAACTGGCAGCGAACGGGTTGTCGTGCGGGTGGGCCTCGACGTCGGCCACCTGCTCGCCCTCGTCGAGTTTACGGCGGTATTCGTCCATCAGGCCGGCGGGCAGGTCTGCCTCGATGACGCCGCGCCTGACCAGGTCATCAGCGTATTTCTCGCGCGTGGTTTTCATGCTGCGGATAATCTTGTACATCATCGGTTGTGTGGCTGCAGGCTCGTCGGCCTCGTTGTGGCCGTGGCGCCGGTAGCAGACCAGGTCAATAACCACGTCGCGCTTGAAGCGCTGGCGGAAATCACAAGCGATTTTCATGACGTGGTGTACGGCTTCCGGGTCGTCCGCATTCACGTGGAAGATCGGCGCATGCACCATCTTGGCCACGGCCGTGCAGTACAGGGTCGAGCGCGTGTCTTCTATGCTGCTGGTAGTGAAGCCGATCTGGTTGTTGATGATGATGTGCAGTGTGCCGCCGACGGCAAAGCCACGCGTCTCTGACATCTGGAACAACTCCATGACCACGCCCTGGCCGGCAAACGCTGCGTCGCCGTGGACCAGGATCGGCATGACCTTGTCGTGGGCGTGGTCGTGGCGGCGGTCCTGGCGCGCGCGGGCCGAGCCGAGCACGACCGGATCCACGATCTCGAGGTGCGAAGGGTTAAAGGCCAACGCCATGTGCACCTCGCCGCCCGGGGTGCGAATATCGGACGCGAAACCGAGATGGTACTTGACGTCTCCCGGCCGGTCCGGGTCGTTACCGGCGTTCTTGCCCTCGAATTCGTCGAACAATATCGACGGCGATTTGCCGAGGATGTTGACCAGCACGTTCAGGCGGCCGCGGTGCGCCATGCCGATGACGATTTCCTCAACGCCGTTGGCGCCTGAATGCAACATGGTTTCGCGCAGTAGCGGGATCAGGCTGTCGCCGCCCTCCAGCGAGAACCGCTTCTGGCCGACGTAACGTGTATGCAGGTATTTTTCGAGGCCTTCGGCGGCCGTCAGCATCTGCAGGATACGCAAGCGATCATCGTCGTCGACGTCGTAATAACCCTGCGAGCCCTCGGCCCGTTTCCGTATCCAGTCGCGTTTGGCAGTATCGACCATGTGCATGTACTCGATACCGATACTCTGGCAGTAAACCCTCCTGACCAGGGCCAGGATGTCCTTCAGCTTCATGCGTGATTGTTCAACTGCCAGCGAGCCGGTATCGAACTCGTGTTCGAGGTCGGTTTCGGTCAGGTCATGAAAATCCAGTTCCAGGTCCGCCACCGGTTCATGGTGGGGGATTCCAAGTGGGTTCAACCTGGCGGCCTCGTGCCCGCGGATACGGAAAGAGTTAATCATGCGCGATACGCAGGCCTGCTTGTGGTCGGTGAATTCAATCCCGGCGGCAGTGTTGGCAGCCGCTTGCGGGGACAGGTTACGAAACCGCTCCGCGATCTTCTGGTGTCCTGTCTCCGGGCCGTCGCCCGCAGGCATCGTTTCAAAATACTTACGCCACTGCTCCGGCACGCTGTCCGGGTCTTCCAGCCAGGTCTCGTACCAGGTCTCGATGTAGGACGCATTGCCACCGTAAAGATGTGAGGTTTGATACAACTGTTGAAGTTTTGAACTCACGTATTGCGTGCCTTTAATATGTAATGCTGAACATTTAAGTATAACCGAGTGAAAAGGGGCCAGGTTCAATTTCCAGGATTCCAGACATACGTAGCGCGATCCGGAATATACATCTCCCAGACATCGTCATATATGGGTTTTACAGGCAAACAAAAAGGGTCTTGTACATTTTTTTCGTGATCTGACAAAACAGGTACTAGCTATCGCTGATTCATTTCTATCAACAACTGGCCGGTATTGACGAGCCTGGTTATGACCTCGAGTGATACCTCGTCCAGTACATTTGGGTCAATGCGGGGATAAATGTGACCACACAGGGCCTCGGCCAACTCGACACTGCAGTCGTAAGGCTGACCAGTTGAAAACAGACGGGCACCACCAGGGACCTCAAACCAGGTCAAACGCGTCCATGGGTTGCGCATCAGCGTCGCGCCATTCATGAGCGCTGCCGCGACGTCAACCATATTCGTTACATCAGGTGGAGAGGCCGGTTCATTGGCCAGCCTGAAACGGCTCATGAAAGCTGCCAGGAACGGATGAAGGGAATCAGTGTCATCCAGCTTCGAGCGCATCATCTCCTGCAAATCCTGCAGCGTCTGCCTGTCTATCTCACCCGCGCGGCTGGCAGGCTGCAAGCCCGGATCAGAATATCGTCCACCCTCGTCAGCACTAAACGCCAGCCATTCACCAAGACCCTGTAGCAAGTCTGCAGCCGACGGGGCACGCGCGCCGATCGACCATGTCATACCGGGTTCCAGCGCAACGCCGTGATGGGCGACACCGGGTGGCAGGTACAGCATGTCGCCGGGCTCAAGTACCCACTCATGCTCGGCTGTGAAGCTTCGCAGCACATTCAACGGGCAGTCCGGCAACAGCTCCGGGTCATAATCGACAGCAATCCGCCAGCGGCGCTTGCCTTCGGCCTGCAACAGGAACACGTCGTACTGATCGAAGTGCGGCCCGACAGAGCCACCGGTCGCCGCAAAGCTGATCATCAGGTCATCAAGACGCCAGTCCGGAATGAAGCTGAACTGATGTACCAATTCCTGCAGCGGCGCATAGTGCTTCTCGACATCCTGTACCAACAGGGTCCAGCAGTTTTCGGGCAGCTGCCTGAAAGTGTCTTTGTTGAAGGGTCCGTGTTCAAGGCGCCAGTCGGCGGCTTCGAAGCTGCCCCTGACAAGCCGTGCTTCGGCCATTTCCTCACAGGCCAGGCCGGCAAGGTCATCACCGTTGACGAGCGGCTTGAATCCGGGGAACGCCTGGCGAACAAGACAGGGCTTTTTTTGCCAGTATTCTGCCAGGAACTGGCCGGGACCGATTTCCCCCAACGGGGTGTTCATGTATTGTTCTTGCCAGCCAGACGGGCCATGTGTGCGGCATTACCGGTGTAATTGGCAGGCGTCAGTCGCAAAAGCTGTTGTTTGGCCTCGTCCGGAATGTCCAGGTCACGGATAAACGCATGCAAGGTCTCTGCAGTGATTGCCTTGCCACGGGTCAGCGCCTTGAGTTGCTCGTAGGGGTTGTCGATGCCGTGCAGACGCATCACGGTCTGGACCGGTTCAGCGAGGACCTCCCAACTGTTGTCGAGGTCGGCTGCGATCCTTGCGGCATTGACCTGCAACTTACCCAGGCCTTTTAGCAGGGATGAATAAGCGATCAGGCTGTGCCCCGCAGCCGTACCCAGGGTACGCAGCACGGTGGAATCGGTCAGGTCACGCTGCCAGCGGGATAACGGGAGTTTTCCAGACAGGTGGTCGAGCAGGGCGTTGGCGACACTGAGGTTACCCTCGGCGTTTTCAAAATCGATTGGGTTGACCTTGTGCGGCATCGTCGATGAACCCACTTCGCCGGCTATGGTTTTCTGGCCAAAATAGCCTATCGATATATAGGCCCAGATGTCGCGGCACAGGTCGATCAGGATCACGTTGTAACGGCTCAGTGTCTGAAAGCTCTCAGCCATCCAGTCGTGTGGCTCGATTTGCGTGGTCCACGGGTTCCAGTCAAGCCCCAGCGATTCGACAAACTGCTGTGCGAAAGATGGCCAGTTCACGTCCGGACAGGCCACCATATGCGCATTGAAATTACCGACCGCGCCGTTGATTTTACCGAGCACGGCCTGCTGCTCAAACGCGCCTGCCTGGCGTTGCAGGCGCATGACGACGTTGGCGATTTCTTTACCCAGAGTGGTTGGCGATGCCGCCTGGCCGTGGGTGCGTGACAACATGGGTAGTTCGGCGTGTTCCTGCGCCAGCCTGGCCAGTGCCGCAGCCAGTTCTGCGAAAGCCGGCTGGAATACCTGCTCGCGTGCGTCAGCCATCATCAAGGCGTAGGCCAGGTTGTTGATATCTTCCGAGGTACAGGTGAAGTGCAGGAACTCGGATAAGCCCCGCAGATCATCCTGATCGGCGAAACACTCCTTCAGGTAGTATTCGACCGCCTTGACGTCGTGGTTGGTGGTCGTCTCGATGGCCTTGACGCGTTCTGCAGCTTCGATATCGAAATCCGTAATCAACCCCTCCAGGTACGTATTGGCTGCCACGCTCAACGGAGAAACCTGCGGGATGTCGGCACATTCCGCCAGGGCTTGGAACCAGCGGACCTCGACAATTACGCGGTAACGTATCAGGCCGTATTCGCTGAATATGCCACGCAGGGATACGGTGCGGTTGGCATAGCGTCCGTCAACGGATGAAACGGCGGTCAGTGGAGAAAGTTGCATGTTTTCCAACTCGATTTTAAGCAGGGCAATGATACTGTAAAAATGGGGTACCGTTCATTGCTGCTTCATTTAATCCACACGCAATTCCGATTGGCCGATACGTATGTCCGATACCGGTCGCTGGCCACGGCACTTCAATATGCTGATCCTGAGATCCGCTCCGTCCGCTGCGAGCTGCAGGCGCAATGCAGCGGGTGACGGATTATCAGCGGCAGTTCCCCTGCGGTATAAAAAAACGCTCTGCCGCGTGGTATCTGCTGCGATTTGCAGACGCCGCAATTCGGCAAATGACAGTTCGTCCGGCCAGGCCAGCAGGGCGCCGCCGCCCATGCCGCGCACGACCTGTTCACAGGCCCACAATGACTCCCGCCTGTTTTGCGTGCGTATCAGCAACAGTCTGTCCAGCACCAGGCCACGGTCGTGCAACGCGGGCGGGTAGGGTATCCACGGCGGGTCTACCATTGTGATCCAGTGTTGCTGTTGGCTGAGACGCGCGAGCGCAGGCAGCACCAGGCTCAGCTCCCCGCAACCCGCCGTGCCATGCATGAGCTCAGTGACCGCCCCCTGCGGCCAGCCATTGCCCGGCAGAACCGCGTCCAGGCGCTCATAGCCGGTGCCCAGCGTCCGGATACGGTGTGCGAACTGCCGGCCACGCCACAACAACGGGTGGTCCGTCAGCGTATGGAGGGGGTCAGAGTGAAGACCCATGAGTTTTACTCTGGCCCCAGCTGCGGTCGTATCACGCCGACACCCAGGCCCTCGATCACCAGTTCCTGGTGGCGCAAATCAACCCGGATAGGTTGAAACGCCCGGTTTTCCGGTAGCAGGCAGGCCTGGTGCCCGTCGAGCTTGAAGCGTTTGACCGTCACCTCGTCATCCAGGCGCGCGACCACGATCTGTCCATTGTTCGCCTCCGGGGTGCGGTGTACCGCCAACAGGTCGCCATCGAGGATACCGGCGTCACGCATACTGTCGCCCTGGACACGCAGTAAATAATGCGGTTTCGGTGAAAACAGGGCGGGGTCGACCCGGTATTCGCCTTCGATGTTTTCCTGCGCCAATACCGGGCTGCCGGCCGCCACCCGGCCCACCAGCGGCAGGGCTTTGCGTATACCTCCCGGTGCCGGCAGGCTGGCGGCTGACAACGGCGTCAACGTGATACCACGCGAACGGCCGGCCTCGATCCGGATCACACCCTTGTGCGCCAGGGCACGCAAATGGCTTTCCGCCGCGTTGGGAGAACGGAAGCCAAAATGCTTTGACAGGTCATTTCTTGTCGGTGGAAATCCTATAGATTCAATATGTTCTGATATAAAGTTAAGAATTTCCTTTTGACGTTTGGTCAGGGGCTTTTCAGACATGGCCGGTGCTCCGCGTAGATACTATAAATATATACAGTATTTGAATTTTGTTCAAGATAAGGATGTGGGAGGGTAGCCCGAAGGGCTGCGGGGCCGGGAGCACATACCGGTAAACCACCGGGCGCAGCCAAGGAAACACATCCACGAAAGTCTAAAAAGGCAACTCCAGCGCGTCAGATATGAAGTGGTTCAGTTTTCCAGCGATACGGAAAATCCGGGCCGATTCGGTGACCAACTCAGGCCCCAGCGCCAGCTCTGGAGCGGCATCGGCCATGATGTAAAAACTCTTGCGCTTCAGGTCTTCGATGTGCCGTGTGTCGGCGTCATAACCGCGTGGCGGGCGTTTCAGCTGGTCACCCTGGATGCCACCGAGTTCGCGCACGGCACTGGAGTTTGACAACTTTTTCCAGGCAGACGGGTTGTCTGCGATGAATTCCCGGATCAACCCGAGGTGTTTTGAGGACGGCCGCCAGATGCCACCGCCAAGCGCAACCCGGCCGGGTTCCAGGTGCATGTAGAAACCGGGTGCGTGCGCGTCACCGTGGGCCAGGTGGCGAAAGTGACAGGCGGCGTGGGTCTTGTACGGTGTTTTGTCCTTGG
>JAPHTE010000443.1 GCA_026196445.1 Lysobacterales bacterium | reverse complement strand
CGTGTCAGTTCACGCGCGCGGGCATAGAACTCTGGCGTGACGGCCATGCCGGGGCTACCCTCACCCTGCACCGGCTCGATAAACATCGATTCGATGAACAGGTCGTTCTTTTCCGCGTATTCGAACACCTGTTCCAGTTGCTGGATATTGTTCGGTTCGATGGTCAGAAGGTTGTCCAGGTCACGGAAACTGGCGAGGTGCTTGCAGTACGCCGCGCGGGTCGAATCTGAATAGCGGGCGGGCCGGTCGGTGCGGCCGTGGAAGGCGCTTTTCAGACCCAGGATACGGATCGATTTACCTGCGTGCCGGCCACCCGGGTCGGTGTTGATCTTGGCGCTGATATCGGAGATACGTGCGCCCAGCGTGACAGCTTCCGAGCCGCTGTTCAGGCAGAAAAAGTGGCTGAAGGGGCAGCTGGCGCGTGTATGGCCGACTTCCTTTTTGAGGGCGGCAATAAAACGTTTCTGGCTGAAGTTCGGTGTCATGACGTTGGCCATGACGTGGGGCTGGTTCATCGCATCCAGGGCAGCCTTGGGTGCGTGACCGAAACCCAGCATACCGTAACCGCCACACTCGTACAGCACGGCGCCGCGGGAGGTCACGATCCATGGCCCGGCGCCGCCCAGCGTGACATAAGGGTTGACCGCGTCTTGCGGATAGAAATTGACAAAACCTGTCTGGATTCTGGCCACCAGCTCGCGTTCCGGAAGAGCCATCAGTTCCGGCTCGTCCTCCAGTAACTGCAGGAATACCTCGTAGGCGGCATCCACCGCGACCGCGATCCGTTCATCGTTGGCGGCAAACCGGGTAATGGTTGCATCGTCCAGGCCGTGGGTGTGTATTGCTCCGCCATGGGCGCGCATGGCGTTCAGTTTTTCCATCAAGGTCATTGCAAGAAACTCCTAAAAAAGCCGGCATGGAGCCCGGGTCAGGTTGTTATTCGCGCAAGAATATCACATGTTGCGGGTATGGCGTTGCATTGCCCACTCGACATGTTCGCGCACCACTTCAGAAGGGTGTTCAGCGTGTATTTTAAGGGTTTTGACCACCTCTTTGGAACCCCCTGCATTGCCCAGCGCCACAGCGATATTCCGCAGCCAGGTGGCATGCCCGATGCGGCGTATCGGGCTGCCTTCCAGGCGCTTCGAAAACTGCTCTTCGGTCCATTGGAACAGCTCGATCAACTGCGGCGCATCGAGCCCGTGGCGCGGGTTGAAATCGGTCTCTTCGCTGGATCGGGCAAAGCGGTTCCACGGGCACACCAACTGGCAATCGTCGCAGCCGTATACCCGGTTACCCATCAAGCCACGCAACTCCACAGGAATGCTGCCGTGGAACTCGATGGTCAGGTAGGAAATGCAGCGCCGTGCATCCACCGTGTAAGGTGCAACGATGGCTTGTGTAGGGCAAACATCCAGGCAGGCGCTGCAGTCGCCGCAGTGGTTGTCCGCAATGCTGTCCAGCGGTAACGGCAGGTCGGTGAAAATCTCACCGAGAAAAAACCAGCTGCCCGCGTTCTTGTTGATCACGTTGCTGTGCTTGCCGATCCAGCCCAGGCCGGCTTTTTCGGCCAGGGCCTTTTCCAGGACCGGGGCGGAATCGACAAACACACGGTAACCGAACGGTCCGGCGTATTCCTCGATCCGGTGCGCCAGTGTTTGCAGTCGTTTGCGCATCAGCTTGTGGTAGTCACGCCCGAGCGCGTACCTGGAAACGGCTCCCTTGTCGGAATCCTCAAGTAACTTGTGGATGTCATAAGCCGCTTCCGGCAGGTAGTCCATACGTGCTGATATGACCCGGACCGTGCCCGGGTGCAGTTCTGCCGGCCTGCTGCGGCGGGTGCCGTGACGCTGCATGTAATCCATTTCACCGTGGTAGCCCTTGGCCAGCCAGTCGAGCAGACGGGTTTCGTGCTTATCAAGTTCGGTATCGCTGAAGCCCAGTTGCTGGAAACCCAACTCCCTTCCCCAGCCACGGATCAGCCCGGCAAGCGCCTGCATATCAGGTTGCGATTCACCTGCAGGTTCCGGGCTTTTTGGGTTTTTGGGGAGGTTCGTCAAATGATTCACCGTTATAATGGGGCAATGGCCGATCTCAGTGACAAATTGTATACCGCAACGCAGGTGCGTGGGATTGATTCCGCCGCGATCGATGGCCTGGGCATTCCCGGCTATGAGCTCATGTGCCGCGCCGGGCAGGCCATCTTCGACGATGCAATAACGTGTTTTCCTGCTGCGCGCCGCTGGCTGGTACTGTGCGGACCGGGTAATAACGGCGGCGATGGATACGTGGCTGCCAGGCTGGCCGCCGATGCGGGCAGGGATGTTACCGTCTGCTCAATGGTGGATCCTGCGCGTTTAAAGGGTGACGCGCAAAAAGCATACGCCGACTGGCGCGCTGCAGGTGGTGATGTAGTGCTTTGGCCACTGGCAACCGACGTGCCCTGCGATCTCGCCCTGGACGCACTGCTGGGCACCGGTATCGACCGCGAGGTGGGTGGCCAGTACCGCTATGCCATCGATTACCTCAATCACCTGGATTGTCCCATCCTGGCCATCGATATCCCGTCCGGGTTGAATGCCGATACCGGTTGTGTCATGGGCCGTGCAGTGCGGGCCGCCGGCACGGTGACGTTTGTCGGTCTCAAGCGTGGCATGTATACCGCAGATGGGCCGGATTACTGCGGCCACATCAGCTTCGACGACCTGGAAGTTCCACCGCAAGCGAGCGCTGAGATTTCCCGCAATGCAGGGCGGTTGTTGAAAGAGGACGTATTGGCCGGCTTGATGAAACCGCGTCGGCGCAATTCCCACAAGGGCCATTACGGGCATTTGCTGGCCGTTGGCGGCATCGCGGGTATGAGCGGCGCGGTGCGCATGTGCGGCGAGGCCGCCTTGCGCAGCGGGGCAGGCCGGGTGACACTGGCGACCGACCCGGCACACGCCTCGGTGATCAATCTCGCCCGGCCCGAATTGATGGTCAAGGCGGTCGATTGTGCGCAGGACCTGAGGCCCTGGCTCCAAGGGGAACATATCCTTGCGGCAGGTCCCGGTCTGGGCGCCGCTGCCTGGTCGGAAGAACTGCTGAAGGCCTGTCTGGAGGCACCGGCTCCGCTGGTCGTCGACGCCGACGGGTTGAACCTGCTGGTTGATTACGGCAACGTGAGGCGTGATGACTGGATACTGACACCGCACCCGGCAGAGGCCGCACGCCTGCTGGGCTGTAAAGTTGCCGATATCCAGCACGACAGGGTGGCTGCGGCGCAACAAATGGCCGGGCGCTACGGCGCCAGCGTAGTGCTGAAAGGCTGCGGCAGCGTGGTGGCCGCGCCATCCGGTGAATATGGCATCTGCCCGCTGGGCAATCCCGGTATGGCGACCGCAGGCAGTGGTGACGTGTTGACCGGCGTTATTGCCGGCATGTTGTGCCAGGGCCTGTCCTGCTTTGATGCCGCGAAAGCCGCTGTGCTCGCGCACGCCTGGGCCGGCGACCTGGCCGCGGAAGAACTTGGGCAATTGGCTTTGCTCGCCGGTGATATCACCGCACAGCTGAGTTCTGTCTGGAAACTGTCAAGGGTGTGATCGCGGTGGCTGAGAATCCCCCGGGTGGCCATCTGGTCTTTCCCCGTGAGCAGCACCTCAACGCATTCGCGAAAAAATTTGCGTCTTTTATAAGGGTTCCACTGGTCATTCACCTGGAGGGCGACCTCGGTGCGGGCAAGACGACTTTTGCCCGTGCGTTTATCCGGGCCCTCGGTCATGAAGGGCGGGTCAAGAGCCCGACCTACGGCCTGTTGGAACACTATAAGCTTGATTCTGTTCAGGTTTTGCACATGGACCTGTATCGTATCGGCGACCCGGAAGAACTGGCGTTCCTGGGTATCGAGGACCTGCTGGATGAGCGTACCGTGTTGCTTGTTGAGTGGCCTGAACGTGGCACGGGCTTTCTGCCCGCTGCGGATTTCGTTTTCAGCTTCGCTTATGCCGGGGAAGGGCGTGACCTGTACTGGTCGGCCCTGACAGAACGGGCCCAATCTTTCGATGACACTGCATTCATCAGCTAATTTCTTGCTTTAGCTAGTTCCTATATCTTACGGTTTTTTATCACAAACTCTTGCTTTTTCGCGAAAAGCAATTCATCATTATATTTACGACATGGAGTTGTGACCTTGAGGTTTAGGGGCGAGTGAGCAAACGTTTCCTGATAACGATTGTGCTTTTGCTGACTTCTCTGCAGGCAATTGCTGCAGAGGTGAGCGGATTTCGCGTGTGGGCGGACCCTTTGAAAACCCGTGCGGTCCTGGACCTGGACCGCAAGACATCCTACAAGCTTTTTACCCTGCAAAACCCGCACCGCGTGGTGGTGGACCTGAAGGGCTCTTCGATCGAAACGCCGCTGGTGTTGGACGAGGAGCACGCGGGCGTCATCCGCGGTGTGCGTTATGGCAATCCCGATGCAGATACCTTGCGGGTGGTGTTTGACCTGAAGGAGAGTGCCGAACTGAAGAGTTTCCTGCTCGATCCCACCGGCCAATACGGTCATCGCCTGGTGGTAGACCTGTTTGCCAAGTCCAACGGCCAGAAAGCCACGATGGTCAAACGGGTGGCGGATATCGATCAACCCAACCGTGATGTTGTGATTGCCATAGACGCCGGGCACGGCGGTGAGGATCCGGGTGCGATAGGCAGGAAGAAAACCCGCGAAAAGGTCGTGGTGCTGCAAATCGCCCGCGAACTGAAAAAGGCGATTGATGCGGAACCGGGCATGCGTGGCGTATTGACGCGTGACGGCGATTATTACATTCCGCTTCGTGGACGCTACGACAAGGCCCGCAAGGCCAGGGCTGACCTGTTCGTCTCCATCCATGCAGACGCGTTCAAAAATCCAAAGGTGCAGGGTAGCTCGGTGTTCGTACTGTCACCACGCGGCGCCAGTAGTGAATTTGCGCGTCTTTTGGCGGATAGCGAAAATGCGTCGGACCTGGTCGGAGGTGTAACGCTGAGCGACAAGGACGACATGCTGGCATCGGTATTGCTGGACCTGTCACAGAGCGCCACCCAGGAAGCCAGTAACAAGGTCGCCAGTGACATACTCGGCTCGCTGAAACGCACCGGGCGAACGCATAAGAACTATGTCGGGCGTGCCAACTTCATGGTGCTGAAATCGCCCGATGTACCCTCGGTACTGGTCGAAACAGGCTTCATCTCCAACCCCGGAGAAGAGAAACGCCTGACCGAGAAGGAATTCCAGCAACGCACGGCAAAGGCCATCACCAGCGGTGTGCGTAATTATTTCTATTCCAGTCCTCCACCCGGAACCTGGATCGCCGCCAACCGCGATGGCGCACGCCACATCGTCGCCCGCGGCGATACGCTCGGCGGTATCGCGAACCAATACAGTATCAGCCTGAGCAAGCTGCGCAGCGCGAACAACATTCGTGGCGACGTCATCCACGTCGGTCGCGAGCTCGTAATTCCTACCAGCTGACCTGTAGGGTTGGCAAATTGTGGGAGCGGCGTCTCGCCGCGATTCTTTTTATCCTTGAAGCCCGCAGCAAAAAACGCTACAAGTGTACGGATGCCCATACGTCAACTTCCTGAACTCCTGATCAACCAGATCGCCGCCGGTGAAGTGGTCGAGCGGCCGTCTTCGGTGGTCAAGGAACTGATCGAGAATAGCCTGGACGCGGGTGCGCGTTCGATCCAGGTCGTGCTGGAGAAGGGCGGCCGGCGCCTGATCCAGGTGACGGATGACGGCTGCGGCATTGCCAAAGACGAGCTCACACTGGCGCTGGAACGGCACGCGACCAGCAAGATCGCTTCGCTCGATGAGCTGGAAAAAGTCGCAAGCATGGGTTTCCGCGGCGAGGCGTTGCCCAGCGTGGCCTCGGTCAGCCGCATGGTCGTCAGTTCACGCACGACCGATGGCCCGCACGCCTGGCAGCTCAAGGTGGACAACGGCAAGCCCGGAGACGTGACACCGGCAAGCGGTGCAGGCGGGACACGCGTAGAGGTACGTGACCTGTTCTACAACGTACCGGCGCGACGCAAGTTCCTGCGCACCGAGCGCACGGAATTTTCACACGTCGATGAAATGGTCAAACGGTTTTCACTGGCGCGCGCTGACGTTGCTTTTCAACTGCAACACAACAATCGCACCGTACGCCAGTTCCCGGCGATTGACGAAGACGGGGATATGCGCGTCCGGCTAGAGGCTGTGCTGGGGGCGGAATTTGTCGAACATGCGCTGGCTATCGACGAACAACGTGGCGTGTTTGGTTTGCGCGGCTGGGTGGCCGAACCACGCTACAACCGTGCACAGGCGGACCGTCAGTACTTTTTTGTCAATGGCCGGGTGATCCGCGACCGGTTGGTCGCGCACGCCATCCGCCAGGCTTTCCGGGACGTGCTGTTCCATGGCCGCCACCCGGCCTTTGTGCTGTACCTCGAAATGCCGCCTGCCGGTGTGGACGTCAACGTACACCCGCAAAAGCACGAGGTGCGTTTCAGGGACTCGCGCTCGGTACACGATTTTATTTTCTCGACCTTGAACCATTCGCTGGCCGGGGTTGGCGCCGGTGCACCGCGGCCGGGTTCCATGGTAAGTGAGCCACGGCCCCCGGGGCGGGCAATCGACCGGGCGGCATCCCAGGGCAGCGTGCCGTTGAACGTGGCCGAGCAAATACAAAGCTATACGCAGTTGGTGTCGTCAGCAGCCGGCGGCGCCGCTGGCACGGCGGTAAAAACCCCTGCAGACGATGGCGAGGTGCCACCGCTGGGTTATGCACTGGCGCAATTGCACGGTGTCTATATCCTGGCCCAGAACCAGCACGGCCTGGTATTGGTGGACATGCATGCCGCCCACGAACGCATTACCTACGAGCGTTTCAAAACCGGCCTTCAGCAGGATGGTATCCGCAGCCAGAATTTACTCGTGCCGGTTACCGTGCACGTCAGCGAGCGCGAGGCCGACATGGTCGAGAAACACGCCGAGGACCTCGAAATCCTGGGGATTACCTGTGACCGCGCTGGTCCACAGACCGTGCGGGTGCGCAAGGTGCCTACACTGTTGCAACAGGCCGACATGGCCGGTCTGTTGCAGGACGTATTATCCGAACTCGCCTCGGACGGCAAGAGTCTCAAACTCGAGACGGAAATGGACGAGGTGCTGGCCTCGATGGCCTGCCATGGTTCGGTGCGTGCCAACCGCAGCCTGAACCTGGCCGAGATGAACGCGTTATTGCGCGACATGGAAAGGACCGAACGTGCCGCACAGTGCAACCACGGCCGGCCGACCTGGGTGCAACTGGATATGCAGAATCTCGACCGTTTATTCCTGCGTGGGAGGTAGCCTGTATATTGCACCAGTCACAACAGGCTAAGCTATGAGCTTCGAATCACAGCCATCTGCAATTTTCCTGATGGGCCCGACCGCAGCCGGAAAAACCGGCCTGGCGGTGGCGTTATGCGAGCGCTATCCGCTGGAGATCATCAGCGTGGATTCCGCATTGGTTTACCGCGGGCTGGATATCGG